>JBMYUM010000083.1:0-12257 GCA_049605375.1 Phycisphaerae bacterium
GAAGAGATGCAGCTCAACGAGAATGAGCAAACTGAGGCCAACGCCAAGATAGGTCAGACTTCCGGCTGTTAGTGTCATCGGGAGAGTGAGTTCGCCGACGTATGCAAGGATGATGATGGTGCGCGGCAGCCACATGGCGAAGCGAATCAAGCAGACGATGCAGTCGAATTGCAGTTTGACGAGATAGCCACAGGCGCACTGAGAATTTGATTGGTAGGATCGGCGACGGGCCAAGCCGTACAAGTAGAAGATGACATACAGAGTGACGGCGGCAGGTCGGAGCGGGGCGAGCGGCGGTACCAGGAAAATGACACAGGCGAGCGACAAGAAATTCAGGTCGACGCTGATTCTGTCGTGCCATCGTGCTGTCATGTTTGGCCTTCAGTGGGTTTCGATTCCATGGCGACGAACTAACATAATTGTCTCCTTGTAGATAAAGCGAAAGCCGTGCGGTGAATACCACACGGCTTTACGAAATCGTACAGTTTACGATGTGTCGCTACGGCAGAATCACTGCCCGATCAGTGAGCTTAACGCTGGCCGACTTGCTTGTAGTCCACGTTGTGTTCGCCATTATAAATCTGTGTCGGGCGGAAAATGCGGTTCCCTTCCAGCTGCTCGAGCCAGTGGGCAAGCCATCCAGAAACACGCGCGATAGCGAAGACCGGCGTGTAACAATCAACCGAAATACCCAACTCGTCGTAGACAATGCCGGAGTAGAAATCCACGTTCGGCCAGATTCCCTTTTCGCCAAAGTGATTCGTCGCCGTTCGTTCGACTTCCTGGGCGATTTCAAAGAGCGGATTGCTCGTTCGCGTCGCCAGCTTCTCCGCGTACTTTTTGAGGATTTTGGCGCGCGGGTCCATGGTCTTGTACACGCGATGGCCGTAACCCGGGATCTTCTCCTTGTTGGCGATCATCTCTTCGATCATGGGCTTGGCACGTTCCGGCTTGCCAATCTTGGCGAAGAGATCCATCGCCTGTTCGTTGGCACCACCATGCAACGGGCCGGAAAGGGCGCCCAGGGCCGAGCTGACGACGCAATACGGATCGGCCAACGTCGAACCAACCACGCGGCCTGAGAAGGTCGATGCGTTCATGGTGTGGTCGGCGTGCAGGATAAGGGCGATATCCAGAATGCGCTCGTGCTCAGGATCCGGTTCTTCGCCATTCATCATGTAGAGGAAATTGCCGGCAAGGCTGAGGTCGGTTCGCGGCTTGATGTGGTCATCGCCACGACGCAAACGTTCAAAAGCAGCGACGACTGTCGGAACCTTGGCAATCAAACGAAGGCAAGCGGCCCGATTGGTTTCGTCTGAGACCACGTGGCGCGAGGGGTAGAACATCCCGATCGCGGCTACCGCCGCCTGCAACGCATCCATCGGGTGTCCGGTTTCGGGCAGGCACTTGATCAAATCGACGATGCGATACTTCAATCGGCGGTACTGCGTGATCCCGTCCTTGAAGTCACGTAGCTCTTGACCACCTGGCAGTCGGCCATAGAGCAGCAGAAAAGAAGTCTCCTCGAATGTGCTGTTCTCGGCGAGGTCCTCAACGCTGATACCGCGATACTCGAGACGGCCATTCTGGCCGTCGACGAAACTCACGCCGGATTCGGCGATCGGTACCCCTTCGAGGCCTTTCACAAACTCTAGTGCCATGATTTCCGGTCCTGTTGATTCTCTAGGTAAGTCAGGCGTTCGTAGTTCCAACTGCCCTAACGTCATTCGGGGCAGTGCTTTGTGTTGCGGCTCAGTCGTTTTGTGCCATGTGAATAAAAATGGCGTCGCCGCGGGCCCACACTGTTTATCCCTTCGTGAAGAGGATAGTGAACCCTGACTTTTTGTCCAGTTGCACAAAAATGGCCGCGAACGGAGGAACGCGGTGGATCACCGCCAAAGGGGGTTTCACGACGCCGCGACAGCAACTTCGATCGACTTATCGGTCGTACCCCAAACCCACTGCTTGGCATCCAGGAACAGCGTAAACATCGCAGGAACGACCATCAGCGTGAAAATCGTGGACACCAGTAGCCCGCCCAGAACCACGCTTCCGAGTCCGCGATAGAGTTCGCTCCCTGCTCCGGTCATGAAAACCAGCGGGGCCATTCCAAAGATAGACGTCGCGGCGCTCATGAAGATCGGGCGAGTTCGAGTGCGGACCGATTGGACCACCGCTTCATGTGGCTGGATGTTGTCGCGCCGCATGTAGGTCAGGGCTTGGTGGATGATCAGGATCGCATTGTTCACGACGATGCCAATCAGGATCACGAAGCCCAGCATGGTCAATACGTCGAGTTGCTGAATCGGGGACGACACATCCATCAAACTGACGTTGTGAACAATATTGAGCGCCGCAAAGCCACCGACCGCCGCAAGGGGAACGGAGAACATAATGACAAACGGATAGGCAAACGACTCAAACAGCGCGGACATAAGAAGGTAAGTGATCAGCAGGGCCAGCACCGCACGAGACTGCAGGATCGATGTTGCCAGCGTCGGGTACATCACACACAACGAAATGATGCACGCCGCCGTGCCGCCAAGAAAGATAAGGAAGCCCGCACGGCGATGGGCGACGATGCCAACAGCCAACCCGAGGATGGCGAGAGCGGCCGTCGCGGCGAGCATGAACACCCACCAGGGGAACCCCATCATTCGCATATCTTTGAACTCACGAAAGTCCCCGATGAGTGCCCGCTGCATCTGGGTGAGTTTGTCCGCGTTGCCGGCCAGCGCGGTGATGACATTGGGGGCTACGGTGCCGTCAGCGCGGAGCGGTGCGATGATGTCTTCTTCAATTTCCCGCATCGTCTCTTGCAGGGCGACGCCGACCTTGGGGGTGATTCGCAAGGTTACAGCTTTCATCTCTTCAATGTGATTGATCTGCTGCGGTCCGGTTGTTCGAATGATGTCGACAGCCGATGAAATGGGGACAACATGGCGCGAAGGTGTGAAGATCGGAACTTGCCCAATCTCCTCAACAGTGGCGTCTTTCGTGTTGGCAATCGTGATGACCATGTCGATCTTGTCGCCGGAGTCGTTGAACTCGCCGACAAAAGCGCCGTCGATGCAAGACTCAACAATGAACCCGACGTCACGCACATCAAGCCCCAAATCGGCAGCCTTCGCGCGGTCGGGAACAAGCTGTACCTCCGGTCGTCCCAGGTCGAAGTTGTTGGGGTCGGGGCGCGGGTAGCCGTAGCCTGCTGCCATGATCTGTCGCAGAAGACCGGCTGCTGCACGTTGCATCGATTCGCGGTCGTCGCTTCTTACTTCCAATTCGACGTTGTTCCCGCTCGATGTGCCACTTGAGAAAAGTGATGTCTGCTGGAACACCGAGAAGCAACCGGGGATGCGACTGCCGACACTGTTCATCTTGTGAACCAGCGGCGTCACATTCGTCGGCTCCTGCGACGTTCCACCCATGAATGCGCCACCATCGAACGTGACGAAGAAAAAGTTGAGGATCGGAGGAACGGTCGCGACAACGCTGTTCTCGCCGGTTCGGCCAATGGGAATTTCGACTTCCGGTAATCGCGCTGCGTCTTCCGGGAGCGTGTTGTCAAGTTCCCAGAGTGGTGCGATGCCGTCGTCCGGATCGACAGGGTCACCTTGCTCGACGATACGTGCCATGCGACGAAACTCGTCGACCGAATAACCCGGTGGGGAAATCAAAAACCCGAATACCAAATTCTTGTTGCCAGCCGGAAGGTACTCTGCCGCGGGCATCAACAGCAAACTGCCGATGATGGCGGTACCGCTGAATCCGGCAACAACAAACAGACGTGTGAATAGGCTTCGATCAATCCAGGCAACCAGCGACGCCATGAAATTCGCGAAGAACCACGGCCGGTCCTGATCCACCTTCTCTGCGCTCTTTGCACTGAAAAACCGGGATGCAAGCGGCGGGATCACAATCACAGAAACGATCAGCGAAAGGCCCACAGCAGACGAAATGGCAATGGCAATATCCTTGAACAACTGGCCGGCCTCTTCTGCAATGAAGATGACGGGAAGGAACACGGCCATCGTCGTCAGTGTGCTTGCAAGAATCGCGCCCCATACTTCGTGCGCACCTTCCATCGCCGCCTGCAGGCGCGACTTGCCCATGGTGCGGTGGCGATAGATGTTCTCCAGGACCACGATGGCGTTATCAACCACCATGCCGACCGCGAAAGCCATGCCGGCCAGCATGACGACGTTCAACGTTCGTCCAAGCAGCGTGATAACCAGGAATGTGCCAACGACGCAAATTGGAATCGCGACCGCCACAATGCCGGTCGCGCTGCCGCTTCTCAGGAAGATCATCAGTACGCCGATAGCAAGCAGGCCGCCGAAGAATATATTCTGAACGACAAGTGCGATAGCGCCTTTGATGTACTCCGTCTCGTCATAGACTTGGGAAAGTTCAATGCCGAGGCCGCGCGGCTCCAGAATCTCCTTGTTCACATAGGAAATCTGCTCCTTGAGATTCGCCATGGCCGACATCACGTTGGCGCTGGTCTCACGGCGAGCGGGAAGTGCAATAACATACTTTCCCTTACTGCGCACGAATCCGAATTGCTTTTTGAATCCGTCGATGACGGTGGCGACGTCCTTTACGCGAACAGGGCCGCCGGGTTGGTAGGCGATGATCGTCTCTTCGATCTCCTGAAGCTTCCGATACTCACCAAGAGTGCGGTATGCGTAGTCGCGCTTTCCTGTGCGAATCGTTCCAGCCGAAATATTCTCATTTTGTCGGCGCAATGCGGCTTCGACGTCGCGCAGGGTCAGTTCGCGTGCGGCCAGAAGGTGGGCATCGACTTGGATCTGAATTTCGCGATCCAGGCCGCCATACACATCAACGGCCGCCACCCCTTCAGCACGCTCCAGAATCGGTTTCACCCGATCCTCGATAAACGTCTTCAACTCGGCAACGTTCTCGTCGCCCTCGTCTGAATAGAGCATCATCCAGGCGATGACGTTTGCCATATCATCGTCCGTCGATGCCTGTACAGGTTCTTCGACTTCTTCGGGGTAGCCGGTGACTTGGCGCAGCTTGTCGGAAACATCTCGATAGGCGATGTTCTTGTCGACAGTCACAGGAAATTCGAGTTTAACAGTCGCACTTCCCTCGACAGCAGTGGACGTCATCTTCTTCAGGTTGCTGACGCTCTTCAGCTTATCTTCCTGACGATCGATGATCTCGCTTTCGATTTCCTGTGGGCTTGCGCCGGGCCATGCGGTCTTGACGGTAATCACCGGACGATCAACATCCGGCGTCAGCTGAATCGGAATCTGAAATACACTCAGGATGCCAAAGATCAGCAAGAGGATGACACCGACCGCAACCTTCACAGGATTTTCGATGGCAAAACGAATGAGACCCATGGCGTAGGTGCTCCTGAATGGGATGTAACAACGAAGGCTGAGAGGACCAGCCGGTTGTACATATGATTTCCTGCTGCCGGTGGTCGATTGGCAGCATTGCTTGTTGTTGGTTCGTTATCCCGCGGCGCGTTGGCCGTCATCGTTCTTTCCAGGACGTTCGTCGTCGATGCCACCTCGGCCGGCTCCCCCGCGGCCTGTCCCGCTTTCTGGTTGCCCGCTTCCGGGAGGTCCTCCTTCTGAAGGGCGACCGCCTGAAGGCATGGCGATAGGACTGCCGTGTTCGTCAACCACGATAACAGGCATCGGAAACGGCAGCATGCGTTCGTTGCCTCGCGTGATGACCGACATCCCCGGGCGAACATTGCCCGATGTAATGGTAATGCTGCCACCGACATCAATGCCGGTTGTCACGGGCATCAACATGCCGGACGTGCCACCCTGCCGACCCGGCATCGTGATCGCGACGTAGTCAGTTCCATCCTTCTGCAGAATCGCATCCTTCGGAACGGCGATCGCCTTCTCCAACTGGCCACATGGCACGGTCGCGCGGACAAACATGCCGGCGGCCAACTTCATCTGGCTGTTCTGTACTTCAATGTCGACGGGAAAAGTGCGGGCGGTGGCGTCGGCAAGACGCATAATGTGTTTGATCGTGCCGTTCAGCGTATCACCGAGTGCATCGACCTTCACGCGCGCTCCCGTGCCGGGCTGAACGAATGGCAACGCCGACTCCGGCACCGGCACCCGGGCAAGCATGGTCGACAGGTCTACGAGTTCAACGACCGTGTCGCCGACAGAGAGCCACTCACCAACCTCAACGAATCGGTTCGACACATAGCCGGCAAAAGGGGCGCGAATGGTCGCCTTTTCGAGATCAGACTGAATTCGGTTGACGACGGCCTGCTGTGCGTCCACGTCATACTTTGCCCGCTCGATAGCCTCCACGCGTGGACCCTCAACGCCAAGATTGAACGCCGCTTCGGCTGCGATCTTCCGACGCTGCGAACGAAGATAGTCCGCCTTGGTGTCGTACATCTCCTTGGCGTTGGAATTTGTACCTTTGTACAGGCTCTCAACACGGTCCAACTCCGCACGCCAACGCTCATAATCAGCTTCCGCTTCTTCAAGCTGGGCACGCAGGCGTCTGAGATTCTCCTTCCGCGTACCGGCTTTCAGCTCGTTTAGCATCGCTTCGAGCGAGCCCAGGCGGGCCTTGGCTTCATCGAGCTGGTGACGAAGGGCATCGGCATTAAGCTGGCAAATCACAGCGCCGGCCTCGACCTGATCACCCTGGCGAACCGGCATCTCTGCAATCAGGCCTTGAACCTCTGATCCGACGCGACTTTGGCGCAAAGGGGTCAGGCTTCCCACCAAAGTGATGGTGACAGGCGCATCAACGCTCTCGGCTTTCGACAGCACGACTTTCGTTGCCGGTGGCCCCTGCGCAACGGTGATCCCGGTGCTGCAGATCAGGCTGGCGATCATCATTCCGGCGCAGGTAGGCCGCTTCGCTTTGTAGGAGATTCTACGCATTACTTTTCCATAACCGGGGATCAACCGGGAAGATTCCAGCTTGCATGCATTCGCGCTGCGTGGTGCAATTTATGCAACGCGCGTATACTATCGCCGAGGTGAAAGAAACGCAAAGTGTCGATGCTGCCGAAACGTGACCGGTGACCATGCCGCCATCGGTTCCCGAGTCGATGCGAATCCGCAGGACCACGATGTTCGGTGGTGGCCCGAGTTCATCCTGATGAGATGTACATATCCGTACTTGGCTGGGGTCGTGGAGACCCCCCCATGTCCCTGTTCAAAGCATGCCTCGATCTGGTTCTGCCGCCACATTGTCTCGGCTGTGATTTGCCCGGCGTGGCACTCTGCGAAACATGCCGGCAGACCCTGACACAGGAGCGCCAGGTGCCCGCGTGCAAGCGGTGCGGCGGTCGGGCCGGGTTACACGGGGCCGATCGATGTGCCGCATGCCGCCGACGTCCACCGCGCTTTGATGGGATCTCGCGAGTGGCTCCGGATGGCGGATTGCTTGGCGAGCTGCTCCGGACCTACAAGTTTCAGAATGACTTGCGATTGGAGCCGTTTCTTGCACGCATGGTGACCTACACGGCCATGCGGGCGCATTGGTTCCGGGACATTGATTGCGTGGCATGCGTACCCACGCACTGGATGCGCCGGATGACACGCCCGATCTACCCCGCCGAGAGGTTCGGGAAGAGGCTTGCAGGCTCGGCTGGTCTTCCCAGTGTCACGGCACTGCGTCGGCGAAAACGCGGACGCAGGCAAGTCGGTCTGAGCTGGAGTGCGAGGAGGGCCAACGTGCGAAACACATTCGTGGTCACGTTGAGCAAGCGAATCGCGGGCAAAACGGTTCTTATTGTTGACAATGTGGCAACGACGGGATCGACACTCTCGGCCTGCGCCGGCGCACTGAAACGTGCCGGCGCGGCCAAGGTATATGCTGCAGTCCTGCTGAGAGTAGATTCGAGGCGCCGTTAGCTCAGCGGCTCCAGATGAAAATCACCTGTGTTTCGTTTTCCCCTGGCATCTCCTTGAGATGGGCCTGGCGCGCAAGGCGAAGCATGCGTTCGTTGTCGGTATGAAGTTTGATGATGAGCGTTTCGATCGCCCAATCTTCCCGAATCCACCGCATGACATGCTGAAACACATGGTCGTCCAGGTTGGATTCCAGCTGGTCGGCACGCACCCACATAGCCATCTTCGCAACAGGGCCCGGTAGCTTGTGATCCATGGCAGGCGTAATGTAGACACAGCCAAGGCACTTATCGCCTTCCGGGGTCAGCACGGTGTAGGCATACCCTTCGTTGTTCACGAATTCCTTCCAGTGTCGCTCCAGGTCCTTCTTGTTCTGTTCGACCTTGAACTCGGCAGTGGGCCAACCCCAGTGCAGGGTGGATTGAAGATGCTCGCGACTCGACATGGCCGCTTCATAATCCATGTGGGCATGGATCGGGGCCAACGGTTCCATGTGAACACGTTCAGTATCGAACTGCTTGGGGGCCTCATACCCCATTTTCCACGGGTCGCCCGCCGGTCGTGGCGTTGAACAGCCGGTCAAAAGGGCGGATGACGCGACGGTGGCGAGGGCGATCGCGAGGATCGGACAGCGAAATGAACGGAAGTTGGGTAAACGGAACAGCGTGGGTTGCATGACGAAATCTGCCTCGCAAAACTGAACAGGGACGGGATCGAACTCGACGCCAGCGGATAGTACGAAACTGTCTCAGGCCAGGCAATCCGCCAATTTCGTCTGGGCCATGCGAAGTGGAACGGCTCAGTCCGGCCCGGCCACGCCGATTAACGGACCTCGCAACGCTCGCCCCCGAGGCGGATTCAAGCTTATCAAATCTGTTGAAAGTGGGCCTGCGAGGACAACTCACAGCTCGCGGCTTATTTTCAGTTCTGTCTGGCGCAACTATAATTCCATGTCCGAGTGGTTGAAGGACGATTTCCGACCACTCAGTCCGGTGATGGAAGAGCGTTGACGGAAGTTGCTCGAAACAGGGGGCAAAATCATGATTGCAGCGAATGACGCATCCTTGGCAGGTATTCGTGAGAAGCTGGAGAGTGGCGAACCGCTATCATTTGATGACGGTATGGCGTTGTACCAGACGCCGGACATCTTCACGCTTGGCGAGTTGGCCAACAGTGTCCGCGAGCGGCTCCATGGCAATAAGGCCTACTACAACATCAATCGCCACATCAACTACACGAACCTCTGCGTGTTGCGGTGTAAGTTTTGCAGCTTCTATCGACCGTTTGCAAAAGCCGGCGACCCCATGCCCGACGGCGGCTATCTACTGAGCGTGGAAGAGGTGGTGGAGCGCGCTCTACAGGCGTATGCCAGCGGTGCGACCGAGGTTCATATTGTTGGTGGCCTGCATCCGACGGTGCCATTCCAATACTACCTCGACATGTGCAGTGGCATTCGTGAAGCGTGTCCGCATTTGCACATCAAAGCCTTTACCGCAATTGAGATCATCCATTTTTCGCGGATCGCCAAGCCGCGGATCAGCATTCGCGAGGTCCTGGAGCAACTGCGCGATGCGGGCCTCGGCTCGTTGCCGGGTGGTGGTGCTGAAATTTTCGACGACCGTGTGCATGACGAAGCGTTCAAGACCAAGGTCGGTGAAGCCGAATGGTTCGAGGTTCACCGAACCGCACATGAGCTTGGCATCTATTCGAACGCAACGATGCTCTACGGTCATATTGAAACTGTCGCAGAACGCGTAAAGCACATGATCAAGCTTCGTGAACATCAGGCCGAAAGCCTGGCATCACGGAAAGCAAGTTTCAATACGGTCATTCCATTGTCGTTCATTCCGGATGACAGTGAGTTGGCACATCTGCCGGGCCCGACCGGTTTGGATGACTTGAAAACATTGGCCGTGGCTCGCTTGATGTGTCACAACATTCCGCACTTGAAGTCCTTCTGGATCATGCATTCACCGAAGCTGTCGCAAGTATCCTTGGAATGGGGTGTCAATGATCTTGATGGGACAGTTGTGTACTATGACATTACCAAGGTTCAGGGTGACGGCACGCACCAGGAACTTGGTGAGCATGAGCTCTGCCGCATGATCAAAGAAGCACGACGGGAGCCGGTCGAACGGGATACGCTTTATCGTGAGATTGTTCGCGACGGGCTGACCTGGTCCGTGAAGGGCGAAGATTGGTCAGTCAATCCCGAAGACTATCGCAAACCAAGTTCGGGGTTGCCGATTCTGTCATAAGCAACGAGGCGCAGAGCTACGCACTTCATGTCGAGCAACTGCGCGCAGTTTGTCTGTAGCCGTTACACGCACGGCAAGTATCGAGACGATTGGGAACTGGAGGAATTGAACCTCTCGTCGACCACCCCACTTATTTCTCTGACAACGGATTTACAGTCCGCCGTGAGGAACAGCTCCCGGAGATTGCGCGGAATCATGAAGCTGAATGCGGCGAACGGGGCTGCGTTGTCGCGGGTAGCGCACAAAAAAACCTCGAACACCACAGGGCGTCGAGGCTTCGCAGGCAAAGATCGATGACAAATCTCTTTCCCTACAAAACCTCCTCGGCCGACAGGCAATAATAATAGGATGTAAGCGATGTCATTGTTGTCTTCCAGTAATCGCGGGTGTTCGAAAAACACGTCTCTAACACTCAACCGAGTCTACAACACGAAAGGACGTAGTCAAACGGATTATTGATTTAGTGTGGTTTCCTTCTTCTTCTTATTTACGGGGCATGATCGGAGCGTGCGCAATACGTGCGTTCAGTTCGGGTGTGTGATTGACCTGAAATATTGTTGATCAAAGCCCGGTGCCTCGCGCAGCCCCCCTCTAGCCGCTTGTCGGTTGTGTCTCACACGTTACGATTCCGGCGGTCGGGTCATGCACTCAGAGAAGGGGAAACGTTTCATGATATTCGTCTACATCATCGGCGGGCTTGTCCTGCTATTCGCGCTGATCAACATCATTGGTCTCATGCTGCCGGAGAAATACGAAGGTGCCATGACGGCCCAATTCGACGCAACAAGCCAGGATGTTTGGGACGCGTTGTCCGATTACCGTAGGCACCCCATGACGGCCGGGATGATGAAGTCGATCGAAGAATCAGAGGGGGATTCGCAATCGCAGCCGCAGTGGATTGAAGCGATGGGTGACAGCGATCGCATTACGATCACGATGACAGAATCGCAGGAACCGTCACACATGGTTCGCGAGATGCAGAGTGCAAGTGTCCCGATGACGAGTCGCTGGGTTTACGAGTTAGCCGCGAACGATGACGGTTGCCGTGTAACCGTCGCCGCGGTGACGACGATTCGTCGAGGAACCTGGCATGTACCCATATTCCGATTGATGATGAAGTTGACCAATGGTGTGCGTGCGGGCATCAAAGCGCACCTGAATCAAGTCTTCAAGACGATGGGGCAAAAGCCGCAATACGAGTAAGCCGATTTTCAGTTGCAAGTCGATCGCGCAAGTTTCTCATTTCCGAATCCAAATGGTGACTCTCGATGCCGAATTGGTAATCTGGTGCTTATTCGAACGTAGCGTTCGTCCATAGCGATGAAATGGGTAATGCTGACACCTGTGAGTCAAATGGGACGGTGTTAGTTCCCATATACAGAATGCAGCCTCGCAGAAAGCGTGCGCCGGCGACTTCTCGTATTGTCTGGATGCCGCGAAGATCTTTTGTCTTTATGGTCGCCGTCCTTTTCACTTCAATCGCAACGAGCCTCCCCGCGCGATCCTCAAGCAGAAAATCAACCTCACTGCCGGCTTGCGTGCGAAAGTGATGGAGTTGTGGATTGATGGTGCTCCATGAAATCTGCTTTAAGAGCTCTAAGGCAACGAAGTTCTCGAGCAGGTGACCATGCAAGGCCGGATCGTTCTTTATTCGGTCTTTGTTGGCCGCAAGTAGATGGGACAGTAAACCCGTATCGCCAAGATATATCTTTGGTGATTTGACGAGACGTTTTCCAATGTTGCTGAACCATGCAGGAACGCGGCGAATCAGGAATGTGATTTCCAGTAGGTTCAAGTAGCGCCGTAGTGTCGTTTGAGGCATGCCTAGATCGCGACTGAGGTCTGCGTAGTTGATGAGTGATCCTGATCGAGAGGCAATGAGCCTTAGAAGCCTCGGTAGTTCCGTGAAGTTCTGAATGTTGGCCATATCCCGGACGTCGCGTTGAAGAATTGTCATGACATATGACTGAAACCAGGCTTCGCGTCGTTCCGCTAATGGGCGTGTTTGAATCTCCGGGTAACCGCCGGCGACTATCCGTTGGATCATTGATTCGGTTGTCGTTGTCGATGAAGAGGAAGGTCGGCTATCAGCAAACAGATCGTCGACAAACGACTCGCT
>JBMYUM010000084.1:0-12158 GCA_049605375.1 Phycisphaerae bacterium
CAGGGAGAGTGCACGGAAACTCCGCGCGACCTGTTTACGCGGGTAGCCAAGGCTGTTGCCGAAGCTGAGTTGATCTACAACGCTGATGAAACGAATCGCAGCGTTTGGCAGGATCGTTTTTTCAGTCTGATGGCGAAGCGTCAGTTCATGCCGAACAGTCCGACCTTGATGAACGCCGGTCGTGAAATGGGCATGCTCAGCGCCTGCTTTGTGTTGCCTGTGCGTGACAGCATCGATGAGATCTTTGACTCCATCAAGCACACCGCGTTAATCCAGAAGGCTGGTGGCGGAACAGGCTTTGCTTTCGACGAGCTTCGACCCACGGGTGACTACATCAAAAGCTCGGGCGGCACGACCTCGGGTCCGATTTCGTTCTGGCGCGCCTTCAGCGAAGCGACCAATGCTATTCAGCAGGGCGCGTTCCGTCGTGGTGCCAACATGGGCATGATGTACATTGATCATCCTGACATCCTGAAGTTTCTGCATGCCAAAGAAGACCTGAGTCAGTTCACCAACTACAACATTTCGGTGAAGATCACAGACGATTGGATGAATGCGTACCTCGAAGACGCAGACAGTCCGCACGTCGTGCGCAACCCGCGAACGGATGTACGCTACGTGATTCCGCGTGACGTTGACATCTGGAAGTATGACATTCGCAGCCTCGTGGAGATCGAAGATGGAAGAGATCTCCCGGAAGGCGAGTACTACAAGCGTTCCGATATATGGAAGTTCATCATCAATAACGCTCACCGTACGGGTGAGCCGGGCGTGTGCTTTATTGATCGCGTGAATGAAGACAACCCGACGCCGCACGTCGGTCGTATCGAGGCGACAAACCCGTGTGGTGAGCAACCGTTGCTGCCGTACGAAGCTTGCAATCTCGGCAGTATCAACCTGGCGGCGTTCGTGGTCGATGGCGTTGATGGCAAGCCTGATGTGGATTGGGATGCTTTGCGAACGGCCATTTATGACTCAACACGCTTTCTCGACAACGTCATTGATGTCAATCGTTACCCGTTGCCGGAAATTGATCAGATCTGCAAAGGCAACCGCAAGATCGGTCTCGGCATCATGGGGTATGCGGATGCTCTCTTCATGCTCGGAATCCCGTACAACAGCGAAGAAGGCGTCGCTTTTGGCGAGCGTTTCATGAAGTTCGTCGATGACGAATCACATAACTGCAGCGAGATGCTTGCCAAGGAGCGTGGCTGCTTCCCGAACTGGAAGGGCAGCATCTACGACACCCGCCACAATCGCCCGATGCGGAACGCTACCTGTACAACGGTCGCCCCGACCGGCACGATCAGTATCATTGCCGGTTGCTCCGGTGGGATCGAACCGCTGTACAGCCTGGCCTTCTTCCGCAACGTGCTTCGTGGTCAGAAACAGGGCGAACAGCCCATGGTTGAAGTGAATCCGATCTTCAAGGCATTTGCCGAAGAGAGAGGTTTCTATAGCGAGGGATTGATGGATCAGCTTGCCACGGACGGCACCCTCGCTAATGTCGATGTTCCTCAGGATGCGAAAGACGTCTTTGTCTGTGCCCATGACGTGGCACCCAAGTGGCATATGCAGATGCAGGCCGCTTTCCAGCGTCATTGTGACTCATCGATCTCCAAGACCATCAACTTCCCCGAAACAGCAACGGTTGAAGAAGTTGAGGAAATCTATCGCCTCGCCTTTGAACTGGATTGCAAGGGTGTGACGGTCTACCGCAATCGTTGTCGTGAGCACCAGCCCATGGCACTGAAGGACAGCAGCAAGAAAAAGGCTGAGAAGACAGAGGCCACGGTGGTCGAAGTTGAGCTGCCCAAGGTCAAGCCGGCACCGAAGGCGCCGGTTGCCGTCGAGCTTCAACCGGCCGTGCTTCCGGAAATCTGCACCGGCGTGCGCGTCCGACAGCTGACACCCTTCGGGAACATGCACATCAATATTACCGTTGATCCGAAGACCGAGCGTGAACTGGAGGTCTTTGCCCAGCTTGGTAAGGGGGGCGATCTTGCCAACAGTGACCTCGAAGCCATTTGCCGCTTGATCAGTCTTTGGCTGCGTGCCGGTGGTCAGATGAATCATGTTGTCCGTCAGTTGCAGTCCATTGGTTCCAGCCTTCAGGTTCACACGAAGGAAGGCAAGATCATGAGTCTCGGCGACGGGCTGGCGCGGGCGTTGCGCAAGTACTCCCAGGTTAAGAAGGAGAAGGGGCTGCGTGGTCTGCTTCTCGGTGAAGGTCTGGACGACGAAGTGTCTCAGGACGCCACGACGAATGGAACGAATGGTCATGCCAATGGCAACGGCCATCCGGTGAATGGCAACGGTACGAACGGAAACGGTGTGAAGAACGGTGGAGCTAGTGGTTCAAGTTCTTCCGAAGCCCCCAGCCCGGTCAGCGGATATCAGCGAGAAGAGCCGGTGGCGGCGAAGGCTGCTGTGGCGGTTCCGGTGGCTACGATGGAGCCGACCAAGCTCGTCGACAGCTCTCGGACCGAGCGTTTGGGTCTTCAATGGCAGCAAACGCAGTACAAGGTAATTTGCCCAGAGTGCCCGAGTCCGCTTCGTTTTAGTGAGGGTTGCGTAACTTGTGATTCGTGCGGATTTTCAAAATGTTAAAGCTGGCTCCAGGGCCCGGTAAAAAGCCGGTTTTTTTGCTGACTTTTTAAAGGAAGCGCCTATTATTTTATTGACGGAGTAGAAGTTAAGAGGTACTCGTGCCGATATCTCGATTGAGCGGGCAAGCTTGTCGATGGCACAAAACCGCACACCGATTCGTTGGATCAGGCGTGCGAAAAAGTCGGCCACGAGTAGCGTTCGCTCCTTGAAAAAGATCATAACGGAGGCCGGGAGCACTTGAGCTCCCCATACCGGCGGCTTTCACAACGACTTCAATTTGAAGTGCAGTTGATAAAAGAAAAGCGTCGGAAGCGTAAACCGGCTTCTTTCCCCTCCGGAAAGCACCGTTCCGCCCCTGGGCGGGCGGTGCTTTCTTTTTGCGCCGACTGTAGCGTCGACCGCAGCGTGAACTCATCGATCTCCGTCATTATGCGGGCTGTTTTGAAATCGGGCGCCAGTGGGGTTGAGAGTCCCGGTGGCCGCATCCGCCGAACCGGTCACGGGCGTTCGAGAGCGGACACGACTTCCTGGGCCAATAGGGTGGATTTGCGGATTATGTGGATTGGCGTTCCGGTGGCCGATCCCCAGACCCTATTGCCTTCCAAGATTCCGTCGCTATACTTGCTCGGCTCTGGCTTGCCGTCATTTTTGTGGAAAGCCGTGAGAAGAATACGGCCGCTGGCAGTTGGCTTATCGGGCCTCCAGATTGGCCCTTGGCATGGTTGTGAATGCGATTCATGGCATGCGTAAGGGTATTTTGCCAGTGTGATGGTCGTGGTTGTATTGGCATCAGTTGAGCGACCTGCCTGACGTTGAGGCAGAGCTAGTGTTTGGCAGAGCTAAACGGAGACGATTGGGTGGTTAAACTTCGGTTGAAACGCATTGGAAGGCGACATCGCCCGTCGTATCGACTGGCTGCAGTCGATAGCCGCAGGGCACGTGACAGTAAGGTGATCGAGGAACTTGGTCAGTACGACCCCGTCAACCAGAACGTTGAGCAGCAGGTGAATTTCCAGAAGGAGCGGATTGAGTATTGGCTGGGCGTTGGCGCACAGCCGAGCGACACCGTTCGCCGCATCCTGATTCACCAGGGCATTCTCGAAGAGAAGAAAAAGAAGAACTAAGAACGTCACGCGATTCCTCCGGGCATGATTCAAGTTGATATTCTCACGCTTTTCCCGGAGGTATTCGATCCCGTCATCCACGCGAGCATCATTGGTCGCGCCGTCAAATCGGGGGTGGCAGGTATTGAGTGCACAGATATCCGTCAGTTTGCGACGGACAACCATCGAACGGTTGATGACCGCCCGTTTGGCGGTGGCCCCGGCATGGTTTTGATGTGCGGGCCGGTATTCGACGCGTTCGAGTCGGTGGAAGAGAAAAGACGGGCTGAAGGCATCGATGCCGAGCCCTGCCGAATCATGCTGACGCCGCAAGGCGAGCCGCTGCGTCAGCCTCTGGTTGAAGAGTTGTCCCGCGAGCCCTGGTTGGTTGTCCTTTGTGGTCACTACGAGGGATTTGACGAGCGAATACGGGATGGCTTTGGTGGTCGTGAGATTTCGATCGGCGACTATGTCTTATCGAGTGGTGAAACCGCGGCGATGGTTTTGATCGATGCCGTGGTGCGACTTCAGCCTGGTGCGTTGGGCGATGAAGATTCCGCTCGTCAAGACAGCTTCGAAGACGGGCTGCTCGATTTCCCGCACTACACGCGTCCACGAGAGTTTCGTGGCATGGGTGTGCCGGATGTGCTGCTGTCGGGCGACCACGGCAAGATTCGTGAATGGCGTGAGCAGCAGCGAGTCGCTCGTACGCGGAAGCGTCGTCCCGATTTGCTGCTGGAGCCGGGTAGCGAGCCGCCGAATACGCAGGAGCCTCAGCGCTAACCTGCCATGATTGAGATATAACGTCAGGCGTCGCAACGGGCGACACTGACAAGTTTCGAATAGAGACGGAAGGGTTCGAATCAAGACTGAATCGACCGGTACAAAGTATCACCGGTAGAAATAGATGAAGGCTGATTCGAATCATAGTACGTAGAACTTGAGCATTCATGGAACTGGCGGCTCCGGCTTGAGCCCCAGGTGAATAAGGGAGACTTCAAGATGCGCCACCCACTACTTGAACTGGTTGAAAAAGAACACTGCAAGGCGCAGATCCCGGTGTTTCATGTCGGTGACACCGTTGATGTTCATTGTCGTATTGTTGAAGGTCAGAAAGAGCGAATTCAGATCTTCAACGGTACCGTGATCGCCCGAAAAGGTGCCGGTATCAACGAGTCCTTCACCGTTCGCCGAATCGTCTACAACGAAGGTGTTGAACGAAAGTTTCTTGTGAACTCGCCGAACGTTGTTGACATCAATGTCAAGCGTCGCGGTAAGGTCCGTCGTGCGAAGCTCTTCTACCTGCGTGACCGCGTTGGTAAGGCTCGTAAGGTTCGTGAACTTCGCGTTCACAAGAAGGCGAAGACCGAAGCCAAGGGAGAGTTGGCAGCAAGCAGCGCCTGACAACGCCAGGCTCGTCCGTAGTTCGGGCTGTGGACAATATTCGGATAATCATTCGGGGCAATGCGATCGACGACTGTCGGTGCATTGCCCTTTTTTTGTCGGGGTTTCCAGTAAATGGTCGAGGCTGTTTTCGGGCGCAGTGACCGACGTCGTCACGAGCAATCGTCGTCGACTGCATGGCGAACGTTGCTCATGGAAGAGACCCATGTGGGCGCAAAGAGCGATCCGTTGTCTCGGCCGGATGGTCGGGTTGCCGAGGGTGCAGGAGGCCGAATCGACGACTGTCGGTCGAACAGGCGAAGCGCTCGCACGGCGGTGGTTCCTGCGGCGCGGTTTTCGCATCATGGCGCAGAACTTCGAGAGTCCGTTTGGGGAAGTTGACCTCATTGCGACGCGCGGTTTGCTGGTCGTTTTTGTCGAGGTTAAAACGAGGCGTTTTGTAGGTGGTGGTGATGGGGAAGCTGAGTTGCCCGATCAAGCGTGGCATGACGCCGTTCAGGCGTTGGTCACGATGTCGCAATGGCGACGAATCGAAAACGCGGCGCGGCACCTGATGGACCATGCCGGCATGCGTCGACGGGTTCTGCGATTTGATCTATTCGTCGTAAACATGAACGACGACGGAATATCAAACGATGTACTGCATGTTGAAGGGGCGTATCCACCACCGGTCGGCAGTGGGCATGCCATGAAACGGTGAGTCAGGCGTTCGTAGCGTAGTTTGGGCTTGACCAGTGCTGGTGAGCAAGGCCGAAAAGGGCCATGTATATGGCATCATATTGTGGGAACTGACGGATGAAACTTATTGATTCGCATGCTCACGTGACCTTCCCTGAACTTCACGGGAGGCTTGATGAAGTCTGGCGGTCCTGCGATGAGGCTGATGTCGAGCGTGTGATTACGATAGGGACGGATCTTGCCGATGCCGAGGCTGCGCTCGCGGTAGCCGCCCGCTATCCGGATCGCGTTCGTGCTGCCGTTGGGTTTCATCCTCACGGTGCAGAGAAAGTTTCCGATGCTGATTTGGAGGTCATGGCAGGTCTTTGGTCCCGTGATGACGTCGTGGCGGCCGGAGAAATGGGGCTGGACTTCCACTATGATTTTGCCGATCAGGCGGTTCAGCACAGGGTTTTTCGTGCTCAGCTCGAGCTTGCGAAACCGACGGATCTACCGATTGTCATTCACGCACGGGAGTCAGTGCCGGATACCGTGAAGGTCTTGCAGGATATGGGTTACCGCGATCGCCGCGTTGTTTTCCACTGCTTCACCGGTACAGCTGAAGAAGCGGCTGTGATCGCGGCCAACGGTTGGCGGATTTCGTTTACGGGCATCGTGACATTCAAGGGATCGGTTTGGTTGCAGGCCATCGCCAAAGACTATCCCAGCGAGCATCTTATGGTGGAAACGGATGCACCGTACCTGTCACCGGTACCAGTCCGAGGCAAGCGACCTTGTGAACCGGCTTATGTTGCCCACACGGCTGCATTCCTTGCGGCGCTCCGGGGCGTTGACGTTTCGGAGCTCGCGGAAACCACGTACCAGAACACGGTTGCGTTTTTTGATCTGTAGCAGGACGATGGGTACAAGGCACCGTTGAGGGCGCGAATCTATACATGGGGAGTTTGTCATGACGCAAGAGCAATCGGGGAGTGATGCGTCTGCCAACAACGATTCCGCCCCTTCGCTTGATCCCAAGACGCTGCTGCAGGACCATGGTGATGCGCTGTACCGTTTCGCCTGGCGTGCATTGGGTGATCCCACATCCGCTGAGGATGTCGTGCAAATGACGCTCGTATCAGCGCTCAAAGGCGCTGATACCTATGACGGGCGTGCAGCGATCCGAACCTGGCTCATTTCCATACTCCGACGGAAGATCGTCGATCACCTGCGAAAAATGGCACGGGACGAAGCCGTCAAAAGCATGTCCCCCGATGACCTCGTCGAAATGGGGGAGTCCGTGGTGGAGGCGAGCACAGGCCGGTCTTCACTATCCCGCGAAGAGGAGCTTGTTCGATTTCGGGCGCGATTGAATGGCTGCTTGGAATTACTCCCTCCCAATTTGCGGCATGCTTTCGTATTACGGGACCTTGAACGGATGGAAGTTCCAGATGTTTGTGACATACTGGGCATATCGACGACTAACCTGTCGACCCAGCTGTATCGAGCCCGTACGAGGCTGCGATCCTGTCTGGAGTCGGACGATCAGGAAAGCGACGAACGGGAATAAGACGTGTTGGAAGGGTCCGTGGACTGATGAGAGCTTGTTTTCGAGCCATTTGGTTGATTTTGACGTTGTCGTGTGAGCAATCCGCGCGGCTCATGTCCGATCGGCAGGAAAGGCAGCTGTCTCTCGTTGAGCGTATCGCCTTGCGAGGGCATGTGCTCGTATGCCGCTCCTGCCACCGGCTTAGCAGCTATTTTGACCGTTTGCGGGATGCCTTGTCACCGCACGACGCTGTCGATCTGGCAAGGGAGGATGGCTGCTGCAATTCTCTGGTTTCGCTTTCTCCCGAGGCACGCGATCGAATACTGAACAAACTGGATCGCCAGCCGTAATCCCCACGATCTGATTCATTTGTACATCCCATTTTGCCATTCATGATGGCTGCGAGTCTTGATCCATCCGGAGCGTCAATACGGCTATGCGTCTGCACCTTTGCATGTCAGCGGGGGCCGGCGAGACGCCGAACGGACGGCACGCGCTCAAACGCGAGCAAAATTTCGTAGAGAAGTCCAAAAAAGTTGTGAGATCCGGGAATGGTACACGACCAATGACGCGGGGAGGCCGAGGGGGCCGCGGTTATGAGGGTCATTAGTCGAGCTACCGCGGCTCCTCACCTTTCCCTTTCCAATTGACGAAAAACAAAGCGTAATCAGCTATCGCGGAGGGTACGAACCATGCGTGTATGTGGAATGTGCGCCCTGATGGGGGCGGTATGTCTGGCCGGTGCATCGGTACAGGCCGGTCAAGTCACGGTGATTGTTGAGAATCTCGCTCCGGCGAACGGGACGTTCCTGACGCCGACGTGGGTCGGCATTCACGACGGCAACTTCGATATTTACGACAGTGGTGTCGCGGCATCGCCCGCTTTGGAGCGTCTCGCGGAGGACGGCAGCACGGCGCCGATCTCGCAGCTCTTCATGGATTCCGGTTTCGGAACGGCACAGGCGACTCTTGACGGCGTCGGACCGATCGCTCCTGGTGAGACGGCAGAATTTACATTCGACATCGACGCGTCGGGACCGCTCTACTTCAGCTATGCCAGCATGATCATTCCCAGCAATGATGCGTTCATCGCAAATGGCAATCCGCTTGCCCATCGGATTTTCGACGACAACGGCGAATTTACAGGTGCCAACTTCTTCGTCGTCGGAACAGATGTGCTCGATGCGGGAACGGAAGTGAACGATGAGATTGCTGCCAACACGGCTTTCCTCGGGCAGGCTGCTCCGAACACCGGCGTGACCGAGAATGGTGTGGTTGGCGCGCATCCGGGCTTCCTTCCGGCAGGAAGCGGTGGCATTCTTGATGTTGCAGACTTTGCCAACGCCGACTTCGCGCAGAGCGGCTACCCCATCGCTCAGATTCGAGTGGTTCCTGAGCCGGCCTCGCTTGCCTTGCTGGCGGTTGGTAGTGGCATGGCATTCTATCGCCGTCGCCGATCGGCACAGGCGTAAGCCTGCAAGCCACCGGGCTTTTTGCAGAATGGATAACCGCGCAACCCTGATGGGGCTGTGCGGTTTTTTTGTCGGTGGTGCGGAGAAAGCCTGCGTCCGTCAAAAACCGTTGCGTGACAAAGGGATGTCATCATGTGGCTCGACGATCGCCGGTTCGGGGCAGGGGGCGATGCCCAGTACGGACAGTGCGTTCCGTTCGACAATACCACGGAGGCTCTCGCGCGGGACGGAGGGAAGGTTGGTTCCGTGCGATACATGGTTGATGCCGTAGAGCGCCTCGATTGCATTGACGGCTGATCCGAAGGGGAAGCCGCTGCCGAACAGCAATTTGTCGGTTACGCCGAATTCATGGGCACTGATCAGTGCCTGATACGCCTGCCATGGATAATCGAGGACCCAGCTGATTTCCGCGTAGACATTCTCGTGTTTGCTGAGCAGGGCAATGGTCTCGTGAACCCAGGGGAAACCCATGTGAGCGATGATGATTTTCAGATCGCTCAGATCGCGTGCGACTTCGTCAAGCAAAATGGGGCGAGCGTATTCAAGCTTGGTTTCGCGTGCAAGGTAGACACCCGTATGAAAGAGGACGGGCATGCGCTGTTGCATGGCTTCGGCGTACACGATCATCGCCTGGCTGTTGGAAGGATGAAAATCCTGTGCAGCGGGTGCGACCGCGATGCCTCGAAACCCCCATTCTTCGCGTGCTTGCAGAATCTCTTCCGTGGCCTGCTTGGGGTCGCTTGGATCGAGACCGGCAAAGCCGATCAGTCGGCGCGGATCGGATTCCACGTACCGTGCGATCAGTTCATTGGATAGGTTGGCGTTGAGGTAATTCGTCTTGAAACCGACGACGATTGACTGGTCGACCGGTTCTCGTGCGGCCCGGTGTGCCGAGGGCAACGCTTCTGCGACGTTGACAAGTCGAGAAGGGAAGGGTGGTCGGCTGGTGATTGGCCGACAACGCCCTAACTGCGCCTCTTCTTCCCAGATGTGGGTATAACAATCGATGATCATGTCATCATCAATCCTGCTGGCACTCTTCTCTTTCCCTCAGCGGCTACCATACAGAAACTGGCCGCTGGCGGTCAAGCGAATGTTACGGCGTGTGGGATGAATTCGCCTGCTTGTCGAAGCGCGGAAAGGCTACGATTTCCCGTGAAATCCTGTGAATTTCGACGCAGCGTACCATCATTAACAGGCGGGTGTCCGTGCCGTGTTTCAGCTTCCGGAGCTGGTGGCAATCATGTGTTCCATCGGTGACGATGCAGAAGCGAATCGCTTTCGCGGGATTCTACCTGACGCAAATGCCAGATGTCCTGCTTCGACAGCCAGTGCCATGGCGCGTGCCATGGCGACTGGTCTTGCGGCCGAGGCGATCGCTGTGTTGAGCAACACGCCGTCGCTACCAAGTTCCATGGCGACGGCACAATCCGAGGCTGTTCCGACGCCTGCATCCACGATGACCGGGTAGTCAGGGTCACCGTCTTTCAGGTATTCGATACAAGTCAGCAGGCTTGATGGATTCAGGATGCCCAGGCCGCTTCCAATCGGGGAGCCGAGTGGCATGACACTGGCGGCACCGGCTTCCTTCAGATGCTTGGCAAGAATGGGGTCGTCGCTGGTGTAAGCAAGGACTTCAAATCCGTCTTCCACCAGGATCTTCGTTGCTTCGAGCGTACCGACCGGATCCGGCAGCAGCGTTCGTTTGTCGGAGAGGACTTCGAGCTTCACCCATTTTGCGCCGCGATTTCCCAGGCCATCGAGCAATTCACGGCTGAGTTTTGCTGACCTGACGGCATCCTTCACGTTGAAGCAGCCGGCGGTGTTGGGGAGGATCGTCAAGCGGTCCAGGTCGAGATGGTCGAGAATGTTGTCGGGCTTGGCGGCGCCATCGTCGGTCATGATGTCACGTCGAACGGCGACGGTCACGACTTCGCAGCCACTGGCGTCGAGTGCAGCCTTCATGATGTCAAAATTTTCGTACTTACCGGTGCCGGCGAGCAGACGCGAGTTGAAGGTAAAGGAGCCGACTTTCAGTTCGTGATCAACGGTCGTCGTCATTTGTTATCCACCTCCGACAAAGGTGACGATCTCGACGCGGTCACCGTCGCGTAGAGATGTCTCCGAGAAACGTTTTCGTGAGACCACATCTTCATTCAGCTCAACCGCGACGCGGATGGGGTCGAGGTTCCTCTCCTTCAGCAACTGTGCGACAGACATGTCGTCCTCGGTTTCACATGCCTGACCATTGATGATGATTTTCATGTGTGTGATCACCTCGCGGTTGTGCTGAAGGAACCGGTGAAGCAGGTCCTCGCGGTCCTGCGATTTCCGGTGGGGCCGTCCACCCCTAGCCGTAAATTATAGAATTGCGTCTACCTTTGTTCAATCGCGCACGGGTTCATTGGAAAGGGTCAATTCCCCTTGGATACGCGTTCGGCGTAGATGACCAGGATGTACACCAGCGTGGCGGCAATGAGTCCGAACGTCAGTCCGACGCGTGCCTGCAGGCATTGGGCGTTGATTCCCTCATCGTCGCGGCCTTCCTTCCGGTAGGCCCAGAGCACGAGTCCCGCAAAACAGAGGGCGCCGGGCGATCCGAAGTAGAGCACGAGCACGACGTTGAGGTCTGTGAAGAGCGTGCGGAAGAAGCACATGCCGATGGCCAGCACCATACTGATCAGCCCGACCCAAACGCTGAGCAATGCGAGCATAATTCCGTTTCCCCCAGCAAGGATGGTTCGGTTTACCGCTTGAGCCTCCAATGGCCCTCCGGTAGGGTCAAACCCTACTTGGAAACAACGCAGGAGCAAGCACATGGCGAACGAGAACGATCTTCCGCAAATGATCGACATCGGCGAGGCGCACGAAATCGTGTGCCGCGTCGCTGCTGGAATCGGTGATCAGCCCGATCGCATCGAATCCGTTGCCCTTGAAGATGCTAACGGGCGTACATTGGCCAAGGCGATTCGTACGGATATCTGCTTTCCTCCATTCTCCCGATCGGTGATGGATGGATTCGCGGTACGTGCGGAAGATACGCAGCCAGCGCCTCAGGCGCTGCGTATTCTCGGACGTATCCCGGCTGGTGGGACGTTTGCGGAGAACATCTCACAGGGGACGGCTGTTCGTATCAATACGGGAGCACCGATTCCCTCGGGGGCGACTGCCGTCGTTCGCATAGAAGACTGCGATGTGGATGACCATGAGGCTACGGTTACAGTTCGCAAGAGCGTCGACGTCGGAACATTCATTTCGGATCGTGCGGCGTTTGCTGAAGTCGATGACGTGGTCGTGCCGGCGGGAACACGCATGGGGGCACTGGAACTTGCGGCGGCTGCAAGTGCCGGCGCGGCTCGGGTG
>JBMYUM010000085.1:0-12111 GCA_049605375.1 Phycisphaerae bacterium
TCGAGTGTTTGGCGAATAGCCTTGAGCCTGTTGGCGGCATCATCCATGACACGGCCGGCACTGCTCAGCGAACGCTGGATGGTCACGTACTCCTTCGTGAAGTCTGCAAGTTGATCCAACGGCATGCCGGGCAGCGTTCCACCGTCGTGCAACGGTACGACCTGGAACGTCTGCGACTTACCGAGGTCCGTCCAGACGCCTTCGATTCTCTTCGAGAGGTGAACGGAATAGGTACCCGGCGGTACGCGAACACCGTCATCGCGTCGGTTCGCATCGCCTTCGGGATTGGAATTGCCGGACGCGGACCAGGGTCGGACCGCAGGATACGTCAGGCTCCACGCGATACGATGCATTCCCTTGCTGGCGGGTGCTTTCAGATGACGAACGACGTTGCCGTCTGCATCCTTGACCGTCAGGATGATCTGCGGTTTCTCTTCGAGCCGTTCTTCGCGCAAGGCATCCCAACCAGGCGTGGGCGTATCACGTCCGTCGCCGGCCAGCTTCTTCTCCTGCTTGCGACGTTTCTGCTTGCGGGTTTCAACGGTGTCTTTCAGGTAATAGGTAAACACAGCACCGAAAGGCGGATTGGGCGCGACATAGAAACCGCCGCCTTGCGAGGCCTTCTCACCATAACCGAGTGTCGCTCGTGGAACGTACCACCAGGCATCCCGGACGGGGAAGAGTTCGGCCTCCTGCTGCAACACCGACTCATTCACGTAGCGCAGCGGTGTGTAATCGTCGAGGATATAGAAGCCTCGACCGAACGTGGCGCCGACGAGGTCATTCTCTCGCTTCTGGATGGCAAGATCACGGAACGGAATGTTGGGCACGCCGCCGTTCAACTTGGTCCAGTGCTCCCCACGGTCAACGGTGAAAAAGACACCGAATTCGGTACCCAGGAACAGCAGTTCCGGTTTCTCGTGGTCCTGCACCAATCGCCAGACAAGGTGTCGATCGGGCAGATCTGAGGTGATCGACGTCCAGTTCTTTCCACGGTCACGACTCATGAGCACATAGGGTTTGAAGTCGCCGGCTTTGTGATTGTCAACGCAGACATAGACGGTATTGGCGTCGTGCAGGTCGGCTTTGATGTCGTTGACGAAGAAGTTCGTTGGAACGCCGGGAAGTGAGTCGATACGGCGCCAGTTCTGACCACCGTCTTCGGTCACATGAATGAGTCCGTCATCGGTTCCGGCGTAGATCAGACCTTCCTGCATGGGTGATTCGGACAACGATGTCACCGTCCCGAAGACCGACATGGCCCAGAGATCCCACACCGCGTCGACACTCCAGACGCGACCCATCATCGGGAGTTTCAGACGATCCTGTCCGCGGGAGAGATCACCGCTGATAGCCTTCCACGAATCACCGCGATCGTCGCTGCGCCATACGCGCTGACTCGCGAAGTAGAGCGTTGCCGGGTTGTGGCTGCTGATCAGGATTGGAGAATCCCAGTTGAATCGCTCCGTTTTCTCGCCGTCGGCCGGTTGCGGTTTGATACTTACGATCTCGCCGGTCTTTCGGTCGTGACGAACGAGATTCCCTTCCTGCCATTCGGAATAAATGATGTTCGGGTTGGTCGGATCAATGGCCGGCTGATGCCCATCACCAAAGACGGTGATCATCCAGTCTGAGTTTCGAATACCGTGACGGTTGTCGGTACGCGACGGGCCATGCTGTGTGGCGTTGTCCTGCGTACCACCGACAACGTTATAAAAGGGCTCATCGTAATCGACGGCCACCTTGTAGAACTGCGTCACAGGCAGGTTGGCGATGTACTTCCAGTTCTTGCCTCGATCCCACGATTCGTAGATACCCCCATCGCAACCGGCGAGCAGGTAGTCCGGATCATGATCGACAAATGCCAATGCATGATTGTCGCCATGCTTGTGCTTTTCGCCAACCGGCTTGAACGTCTTGCCGCCATCCTGGGTCACATGCAGGCGCACATCCATCTGATAGATGCGATCGAACTTGTGCGGGCACGCGAAGATCTCCTGGTAGTAGTGCGGACCCGTACCACCGGATACGTAGTCACTCATTTTCTTCCACGATGCACCACCGTCAGCGGAACGGAAGAAACCACCCTTGCGATTGGGCAGCTCGATGGTGGCGTAGACGACATCAGGATCATGCGGCGATATAGCCAGACCGATCTTCCCTTTGTCTCCGTCCGGAATCCCCTTCTTGAGTTCCTTCCAGGTCTTGCCGCCGTCAACTGATTTGTGGATGCCGGTTTCGGGTCCACCATTGATCAGTGCCGCGACGTTGCGGAACCGCTGATGCGTAGACGCATACAGAACATCCGGGTTGCGCGGGTCCATACGGACTTCGTTAACGCCGGTGTACTCGCCCCCGGAAAGGATGTTCTCCCAGGTCTTTCCACCGTTCGTTGATTTGAATAAACCGCGTTGACCACCCGGGCTCCAGAGCGGGCCCTGCGATGCAACGTAGATAACATTCGAGTTACGCGGATGCACGATGATGTTGCCGATGTGCTCCGACTCTTTGAGCCCCATGTTCTCCCAGGACTTGCCGCCATCCAGACTGCGATACACACCATCACCGTAGCCGACATGCCGACCACCGACATTCTCACCGGTTCCCACCCAAACAACATCCGGGTTGCTCGGGTCGAGCGTGATGCATCCAATGGAATATGAACCCTTGTCTTCGAAGATGGTTGACCAGGTCGTACCGGCGTTAACGGTTTTCCAGACGTTGCCACTTCCCACGGCCACGTACCACGTCGCTGCGTCTTCGGGGTGAATGACAAGGTCGGCGATACGTCCCGACATCAATGCCGGGCCGATACCACGAAGCTTGAGCCCTTTGAAAATGCCCGCCTTCATCAGGCGCTCATCTTCATCACCGGAATCGGTGGCCGGAACATTGGCTGGCACTGGTTTCTTTTTCTCAACGGCGGACGTGTTCGTCGGCCGCGGCTTGGGCTTGTCGGCCACCGGAGACGTGGCGCTCGCCGGCTTGCCTGCCTGCTTTTTGGTCGACGCCGAATCGTCCGGATTCTCGACCTGACTGCTCGCGATCGCACCTGTTTGAGAAGAATCGGCCGGCTGCAATGCCATGGCCGATCCCAGGCAGACAAAACTCATGAGCCATCCGCTGATGGCAATCTTCTGGCAATTCAGGTAAGCGCTCAATGTCATCTCCTTGCGTACTGGACACGATGCCGCGGATATCGCGCCGATCGACAACGGTCTTCCGACTGCTTGTCATGACCAAACCCGGACGTTCGGACTCGGATATCGTCGGAAGATTCCGATAATCACTTGGTCTTGCTGCGGGAAAAGTGAAGGTAAGCCGCGCGGAGGAGCCGTCGATGCCAGCCAATCCAAACGGCCAGCCAGTCCGAACGGCCCGCCAATCCAAACAGCCAGCCTGGCCCGGACAGAGCGTGCGCCGGCAAGACAAACTTGCGAGGTCTCCGTCTTGCCCCAATCTGGAAAGCACGTCGCTATTCTTGGCGAGTCGCGATGCTTGGCGAAATGTGGCTTTTTAATGCTGCCACGCGTCACCAAGCCAAAGACTGGCATACCCCTCGTTCACTGTTTCACTTCAATTCACAACCCCAGCGTTGCTCGCAAGAGAATAGTGAAGAAGCGTGGAAGGCACCAGTGAACGAGCGGGATTACCCGATGAGATTCGATAAGCTGGCGAAGATCAGGGCGAGCAGAGTTCATTGGCCCGATTGACACAGAAGAAATCCCACACGTCGAGGCAGCAGAACGCGTCCTGCTCACACACGAGCTGGCAACACGTGGCATCGTTGCAGCCGGCCTCAGTCTGAGGGACAAAGCAATCACCGGGAGCGGTCCCGCACGTCGGGAACTGATCACCGCAGATTCCCTCGGCCTCAGCCGCGCAGACGTTGTCCCACTCGAAATCGCAGCAGTACCAGTCGAGCGGACAAAGGGCGTTGCAGCAGTCCTGGTCGTCGCAGCCCGGCGTGCCATTTCCGGCTGGATCAAGGCAATCGCCGGTCGCATTTTCCGGGCAAAGTAACGCCTGCCCGCATTCAACGTGTAGAAATCCGTTGCCGGAAGCCCCATCACGCCCCCCCACGCGAATCAGGTATGTCTCATCGGCGATCGCCTCAAAGGTCACGCGGGATGCAAGGAACAACTGGCCACAATCGTCATCACTGCAGGCAAGAGCGGTATCCGCTGCGGGGCAACCAGCCCCCTGATAGACAGCCAGCATGGTGTCGTAAGAGGTACCGCATGTACTGACAGTCGTGGTTCCGGTGCAGGTTGCCTGGTATCGAAACCAGACATCTTTCTCGATAAAGGAAACCTCGCCGACACAGGCTGAAGGCTCATCTGGACCGTCTGTGGTTGCTCCAAGCGAGGTGAAATCGAGGTTGCCGTCGGAGATGACGAACGGGAAGAAACAGTTGTCTCCCTGGGTTTCCAGACCCGGAAACACGTCTTCCAGAAACACCGCGTAGTCGCGCTGGTTCACCCGGTTGTCCGGAACCAGGTCAAACATCTCGCATTGTTCGAGGGTGCCGACCAGTGGCTCCGAGCCCGTAAAGCAGTTCTGGAAGTTCCGATAAGAATGCAATGCGGTGGTTTGGCCGGCAACGGCGACATCCGGTGCCAGTATGACAACTCCGGCCATCAAACTGATCACCCGGCACATGGCGCGAATACCGCACCTGAACCTCGTCCGGCATGTTGGAAGCATCAATTTCACATGAAAACCCCGGGCAGAATAGCCTGCGTGCTCGATATCTTCACTATACCCACCTCGCCCTCCCCGAAGAACGACAAAATCCGACCGCCAATCAGCCCCGGGGAATAGATGCGGACCTGTCGGGTGTTCTGTGCCCAGTGTCAGCCGAACGCTCCGTCATGCTCACCTGCACCGACATGAACATACGTTCGACGACCGCTCCGGCGGTTGACACCGGTGGGCGTACGAGATACACGAGAACGAGCATCGGCGGAGTTGTGAAGTCGCTACGCGCAATCACTCGAAGCATCTGCCATGAATGAGGTTACGGCAGCAACGAACCCACGCCGCTCGAGCCGCTTGGGGTACCTGCTGGCGATCAACTCAGTTGGATTGAGAGGATTGACCGCCGGGTGGTATGATCCGACGGAGTCAGCCTGGCAGGCGGGGCAAGCTGGCACTTGTGCCGTGCCGGCTCGATGGCCGAAGAACCGGGGAATTTCGGGTTACAGTCATGATGAGTCGAGACGCTGAGATGCAAGTCCTGGAGGACGGTTGCCCGGGGCAACGTGCTTCGTTGGTGTACGTCTTTGGAAAGGGAATGTGCGCGTGCTCGACCTGACCGCCCGACCAATCGCAACGAATTTGCCCGCGTGCCATGGATACGGTGAACGCCGGTGGCGTGCCAGCGCGATGCCGACGCTGATGCTCATGTTGGCGGTTTCAGGCATCCTTACCCAAGGGGCAGGCACCGCTCATGGTGAGGCGATCGACGTGCCCAATGGATCATTTGAATCCCCCCTGGCACCACGCGTATCTCCGTTTGCGCGGCCCGCGTTCTACAACGACGGGGGCGCGAACGGGTGGATTCAAGTAGCCCCCCCCGAATGGTGGAGCTTCGGAGACGTTCCATGGGATCAGTCCGCGGGCGTCTTTTTCAATGTCGATGGCGCGCTGAACATCGAGAATGCGGATGGCGAGCAGTTGGTCTTCATGTTCGGAACGCCAGATCTCGCCATCTATCAGGAGCTGGACGCCACCTTTGAACAGGGACGCTCGTATACCCTGCGCGTGGGAGTCCGAGGTGGAAGCGGCGGCATGCCGATCGACGCGCCGCTCGAGGTCAGTCTCTATTTCCGAAATGAGTTTGACGAAATCACCACAGTGGCGGCTACAACCTTTCTGAACGATACGCTCGGTTCGCCGACAGCACTACTCGATGTCGAGGTGGAACTTGATACTGTCGCGCCGGATGCACCCTGGGCTGGAGAGTCGATCGGTATCCTCATTCGACCGCTGGTTGAGCTGGACGAGATCGAATTGCAAGGCGGGACATGGGGAATCGACAATGTACGCCTGGAAGCGCAGCCGGACGCGATCATCATCGGTGATACTGATCAGGACGGTGATGTCGATCTGATTGATTACGCCAGCTGGCAGGATTGCCTCTATGGGCCTGACATCCTCATCGTAGGCTCATGCGAAAACCGGGATTTCAATGATGACCAATCGGTCGATCTGTATGATTATGCCATATTCCAATCGGCATTGACCGACTAGGACATCAAAACAGCTTTACGTGAAACGTGGCAGGGACGAGCCAGTGACGGAGCATCGGATGGAAAATCAAAGGCAGTACAACCGCATGAATACCAGGCCGGGCCTCCGGTCGGGATTTACGGTCATTGAGCTACTGGTCGTCATCGGCACGATCGGCCTTCTGATGAGTATTCTGCTACCGACGCTTTCCCGCGCAAGAGACACCGCCAAGCGTGTGGCGTGTGCGAGCAACCTTCGTCAACTGGGCGTCGCGATTCACTGTTATGCGCAGCAGTATGACGGGTCGATTCCGTACGGCCCCAAGGCACCACCTGCGTTGACGGCAGCAAACTTCTATCCGGCAACGGGAACGCCTACGAGTTTGATCTCCCTTTTGAATGGTCAGCCGGTCGGAGCAGGCCTGCTGCTCGAAAATCACCTGACGGAGCAGCCGAAGATTCTATTCTGCCCAGGCTCGGATCAGCCGGTCGTCGCCGAAGAGGAGCTGGAGAAAGTCGGCACCACGCAGGCGCAGTCGAGCTATTACTACCGTCACGACTCCGTCGATCGACGATTTGATCCGCCCGGCGAACCGCTTGCACCACTGCATACATCGATTTCTCGATTGGGCCGAAATCGACGTGGTCGTCCGATTCGCGCCTTGGCCATGGATACACAGTTCGATGTCTCCAACACGTTTGCGTCGTTCGGTATTGTTCCGCGAACGCATCATCGAAAGCGTGGAGCCAATACGCTGTACCTGGATGGATCGGTACAGTGGCTGTCCAATGCGGATGGGCGATTCACGGTGAAGTTGGAAACGATCGATGCGTTGACCAACGCCTTCAGTGTCATTCTGTCGACTTTCGAGTCGGCGGAGTAGCGTGGCCTTCGCAGCTCATTGGTTAGCTGCAGGCACGCCAATAGATTGAGTTTGTATAAACCGTATCGTGACGGGCCGCTTTTTGTTGATGGGCTGCGACGATACGTCTCCCGGGGGAAGGAAAGCAATGATGTCGAAACAACGTATTCTTTTGGGTTTTGCCGGCTGCCTCATGGCGGTCTTCACCGCGTCGGCGGGTTCGGCCGATGCGGCACCGGTGGCAGTTCCGAACGCGTCATTTGAGACGCCGGCCGCGCCGCCGGTATCACCGTTTGCCATTCCGGCGTTTTTCTCGTCGGGCGCAGACGCCTGGAATCAGACGCCTGTTCCGCCGTGGTGGCCGCTGACGTCGGTCGAGTGGGATCAGTCGCTCGGCGTGTTCCTGAATGTGCCGGGCCCTCTGAACATCACGAACGCGGACGGCGACCAGCTCATGTTCATGTTCGCGACGCCCGACCTCGGCGTCACGCAAGATCTGGCTGCCACGTATGAGGAAGGTCAGGCGTACGAGCTGACGGTAGCACTTCGCGGCGGAAGCGGCGGCATGCCGTTAAACTCCCCGATCGGTGTCAGCCTCTACTATCGCGACGGCGGCAACAACATCGTCACGATTGCAACGACCGAATCACTGAACGATCAGGCGTCATCACCAACGAGCCTCATCGACGTGACGGTTTCCATTCCTCCGGTCCAAGCCGGCGATGCCTGGGCTGGTCAGAACATCGGCATTCAGATCATTTCGACGGTCGGCCTCGATGAGCCCGAGCTACAGAATGGAACCTGGGGCGTGGACAATGTTCGCCTTGAAGCATTCTCCGGCGCAGCCGTACCGGCAGCTTCGACTTGGGGACTGATTGCAATGGTTCTTGCCATCATGACATCAGCCAAGCTTCTTCAGCTCCGAAACAAGCAGATGCACGCTGTCTGATAACATCGCAGGCAGAACCACGATCGTTCATGAAAATCAACTCCACCCCATCTCGTACGGGGTGGAGTTTTTCTTTGCCGATGCCGCAGCCCAGCGCGATTGCACCTCGTAGCGGCATTTACGTTGAGCTGTGCATCTTGAGAAGATAGACTGGACCCTTCGCAATCATTCTTTGGCCGACGCTCTTGAGGCATGTTCGCGCAACGTCTGGTCATGAAAATCGTCCCTCGGCACGCAGGCAAGATGCAGAACTCACGATCATGACGGACTCATCAGCGAATGTCACCCTGCTGCTACGCGCCGCCTCGTCCGGTGAACGGAACGACGTCGATGCCCTGATGGCTGCGATCTACGATGACCTTCGTCGCCTCGCAATCGATCACATGAAAATCGAGCGCGGCGACCATACGCTGCAGCCAACCGCCCTTGTTCACGAAGCCTATCTCAAGTTAATCGATCAGCGTTCGACGGACTGGAAAGACCGCCTGCATTTCTTTGCTGTGGCTTCGCGGATCATCCGGCGAATTCTCGTGGACCACGCTCGCCAGCGGTTCGCTCAGAAACGAGGCGGAAGAGTTGGACGAGTCCCGATCGAGGGCGTCGATCCGGGCGCTCCCAATCCCGATGTCGACCTCGTGGCACTCGACGAAGCCCTGTCGGAGCTGAGTTCGATTGATGAGACCCAGGCACGCGTGGTTGAGATGCGATACTTCGGTGGCTTGACCATCGAAGAGATTGCGCAAGCACTCTCCATGGGAAAGCGAACCGTGGACCGCCATTGGCAGGTTGCCAAGACCTGGCTCTACTTTCGCATTTCAAATGCCTAGGAAGCCGTGATGGACAAGGAGCTGGCCAAACGCGCACATTCACTCTTCATGGAAGCGATCGAACTCGACGCGGACGAACGAGCGTCATTCCTGGTCGAACGGTGCGATGAAGACCCCGCGCTGCGCGAACATGTCCAGCGCCTGCTCGATGCGCTGAACAACTCCAACGAATTCCTGCAGGAACCGGCACATGCCGCGGCCGCAGTCTCTGATGCCTGGACGAAGATCCCCACGTCCATCAACAACTACCGCATCGTGCGAACACTCGGTGTGGGCGGCATGGCAACCGTCTATGAAGCCATCCAGGAACAGCCCGAGCGCCGCGTGGCGTTGAAAGTTCTGCGTCAGGGATTGGCTCACGGCGCCGGGATCGAGCGATTTCGATTTGAGACCGAGGTTCTCGCTTCCCTGCAGCATCCAGGCATCGCACAGATCTTTGAGGCAGGCACCTACGATGACGGCAGCGGCGCCTCTCTGCCGTTCTTTGCCATGGAGTACATTGCCGACGCCAGCCCCATCACGACATACGCGCAGCGACATCATCTCTCAATCGAGGAACGGCTTGAGCTCTTTCAATCTGTTTGCGAGGCCGTGCTCCACGGACATCAGCATGGCGTCATCCACAGGGATCTTAAGCCCGGCAACATTCTGGTCGACGGACGTGGCTTCGCGAAGGTCATTGACTTCGGTGTCGCGCGACCAAGCGATCCGTCGGCCGCATCCATCACGAGAGATACCGACCTGGGACAACTGGTCGGCACCTTGAATTACATGAGTCCGGAACAATGCGCCGGCGTTAGTCTCGATACACGAACGGATGTCTACTCGCTTGGTGTCATTCTCTACGAAATGGTCTGCAGGCAACTGCCGCATGACTTGTCCCGTCGACCGGTGCCGGAAGCGCTGCGAATCATCAGCGAGGATCCCATCCCCCATCCTCGGACAATCCATCCCGGTTTGCCTTCCGATGTGGATGCGATCGTAATGAAAGCGCTCCGAAAAGACCCCGCTGCGCGATACCCGACGCCGGCAGCCCTCGGCGCCGACATTCGACGCCACCTCGCGTTCGAATCCGTGGAAGCACGCCAACCGACAATGTTCTACCGCATGAGCCGTTTCGTTCGCCGACACCGGCTGCTAATCGGCGCAACAAGTCTGGTCTTCCTTGCTGTCATTGTGGGAGCGCTGGTCAGTGGTACGTTCGCCTACCGAACCTGGCGGGAATCAATCCGCCGCATGGAAGCGGAAGCGCAGGCGATTGCCGACCGCGACGAAGCACTGTGGCAATCGTATGTAGCCAACATCGCCGCAGCACAGGGTGCAACCCAGATTGAAGAGTATCCGCACGCCAAAACAAGATTACTGCAAACACCCTCCCAGCATCGTGGATGGGAGTGGCGTCTGCTTTCGAGAATCGTTGAAAACAGCGAAGTCGTCACCGATGCGCACGAAGACATGGTTTTCGGATTCGACATGGCCCCGACCAGAACCCGACTGGCAACAGGTGGTCGAGACGGCGGGCTGCGCATCTGGAACGGCGACATGACTACCCTGATCGCAGACGCCTCGGCGACCACCATCGGTGCTGTCTATGAGGTCGCGTTCAACCGCACGGGAACTGCCGTCGTCACGGCGGCCGCTGACGGAACGGCCCGGGTGTGGGATGCAACAACCGGCGCACCGACCGGAATCATCTGCCGACACGAGGGCGAGGTCCGGTCCGTCGACTGGTCATCGGGCGGCATACTCGGCGTCGCTTCAACGGACGGCATCGGTCGACTCTGGGACCCGTGCGACGGGGACGTGCTCGAGGTCTTTGCCGATCAACCCGGCGGCGTTCATCGAATCGGGTTCATGCCAAACGGTGACGCGGTTTACACGTGGGGCCGTCACAATGAAGTCTGGTTACGCGACATGGACGGTACCGTCCTGCAGTCGTTTGCATTTGATGGACTGATTCTCGCCGTTGAACCCGGTCCCGACGGCACCATGCTGGCTATCGGTGGAGCCAACGGCTTTCTGAAACTCTGGGACGTGTCGACGGGTGAGGTCATACTTGACGTAACCGATCCGGAGAACCCGAGCACGGTACGCACCATCGCATTTTCACCTGATGGTTCCCTTCTGGCTGCCGGTCACACCACGCGCTCCATCGCGGTTTACTCGACGGCGACCGGTGAACTCGTTCGGAATTTTCACGGGCACGCAGAAGCCGTTTCGGGTCTGGCATTCAGTGCAGACGGGGAACGGCTGTTTTCGTCATCCTGGGATCGGACCGTACGACAATGGGATCTGACTGAGAAGAACCCAGCCAATCTTGTATTGCACGGACACGAACATCATGTCCTGGGCGTGACGTTCTCCCCCGACGGCGAACAACTCGCCTCCTGCAGCCGCGATCGCACCATCAGACTCTGGGATCTGCAATCGAACCGACTCATGCAGACTCTGTCAGGGCATACCTACGTCGTGAGTGACGTAGCCTACTCGCCGGATGGATCGATGCTTGCTTCCAGTTCGTACGATAGGACCATTCGACTCTGGCACCCCGCCACCGGAGAGTGTCTTCGTATTCTGAAGGGCCACCGATCTGCGGTATGGACGGTCACGTTCAGTCGTGACGGTCAGCTTCTTGCTTCCTGCGGTGACGATCGCACGATTCGCATATGGGATGTTCAGTCCGGTGAAACTCGCCAGACTCTCCGTGGTCATGAGGCGCGCACGAATCACGTGGCCTTCAGCCCGGACGGCCAATGGGTCGCATCCGGTTCGCGCGACCACACGGTTCGCATCTGGAGAACGGATTCGGGCGAACTGGTTCACGATCTGCGGGGTCATGAATCCGATGTGTTTGCCGTCCTATTCAGCCCCGACGGCACCAGGCTCTTCTCCGGATCGCGCGATCAGAGCATTCGTGTCTGGGACACCGAAACCGGATCGTGTCTTCGCGTGCTGGAGGGGCATGGCCAGTTCATCACATGCTTGAGCATCTGGGGTGAAGGACGTCGACTGGCTGCGGGCTCCTGGTTTGGTGACATCGTGATGTGGGATCTGGATCGACTCGATGTGGTCGCATCGTTCAAAGCCAGTCGGCATGCCGTACGCGGACTGGCCTTCAGTGCCGACGGTCGCCGTCTGGCATCGGGCGATTACGAGAACCAGGTACGCGTTTATGACTCGGGTGGAGAGTAGCGGGCTTCCATGCTCAGGCTCACCTTCGGTTTCGCCTGAGCATGGCC
>JBMYUM010000086.1:0-12061 GCA_049605375.1 Phycisphaerae bacterium
AGCCCTCGCGGAAGAGATGCTTGCAAAAGACGCGAAACTAAGAGAAGAGTTTGAACAGAAGTTGGCAAACGATGAGGAGTTCGCCAGTAGCCCACGAAGTCGGCTCTACTTCTTCTACGAACGCTCACCATACTACGACGATCATCTGGGCCGCTACCCGATCGTGCGCTTGCCGGCACCGGTTGAAGTGCAGACATTTCCTTATTGAGCCGGCTTGTAGCCGAAGAACGGAAAATGGGGCTCTGATCGCCCGAATATTTTCAGAATCCTACCGAGCCCGATCCGGGATCACCTGGATGGCTTCGGGATCGGTAGGGCACATCTGCTCGCATACACCACACCCGACACAACCGGAGGGCAGGATGGCAGGGAAGCCGTTGCTCCCCACTTCAATGGCAACATGACCCAGGGGGCAATGATCGATGCACAAGGCGCAATCGTCTCCCGTGCTGCGGACACATTGGTCGGTATCAAGGCTCGCGCAGCCCATCTGAATTTCGGAAGGATCATGCACGGGAAGCAAGGCTCCACTTGGGCAGACATGGGTGCATTGCAAACCATCGCACACCACGCAGGCACGGCGACGGCTCTCGATAACCGGCGTTCCCTCCCCCAAACTCAAGGGAGCACTCTCCGACGAGTTGTCTTGATAAGAGAAGGCTATGATCGCATCGGCGGGACACGCCTCAATGCACGCGCCGCAACGATGACAGGCTTCCGCAAAATCAGGTTCGCAGATGGCGCCGGGAGGCCGCAGTAGCCTGGTCTGGACCTGTGGATGGCCCGGATGATCTACATGATGGGAGCCCCCTTCCGGCGGGACGGACTCGCCTGAAACGACGTCAAACAGCGATTCAAGAGAATGGGCCAGAGCGTCCCGAAAAAAACCGCGCCGGCTGGTGCGCTTGTTGTTGGGTTCTGGCATGACAAACTCCGTGACGTTGCAAACCATGAGGCGACGCCGTCATCGTGACGCCGTGTCAGCAGTTGGGCCCTGGGCGTTACCCAAGGATTCGCCTACTTTCACTTCCTCGACGCAAAACCGCATGTGGCTTGCGGCAACACCCCTGCATTCTAATAATAACAGAGGAAATCGACGGTCCGGAAAATGAAGCCGGAGCAAACTCGCCGATCGGTTGTCACCCTGCGTGAATGATCGGCCCTGAACAGTGCGGATGGGTAGGCATGCCAGGAATGCGTAACAGCAAGGATCCCGATGGGTCGCTCGAGGCCTTTCGCACCTACTTGAAGCAGAATGGCATCAAGTTGACCAATGCCCGTCGCGCTATCCTGGAGGTCACCCTCGAAATCAACAAGCACTTTGAAGCGGAGGAAGTTCTTTACGCTTTAAAAGAACGAGGGCTGAATGTCGGAAAGGCGACGGTCTACCGTACACTTCCGCTCCTTGTCGACTGCGGCATTCTGAAGCAGGTCCGGTTTGATGTGAAACAGGCCCACTACGAACGGATCTTCGGTGAAGAGCCACATGACCACTTCGTTTGCCTCCGGTGCCGCCGAATTATCGAATTCTCCTCAGATGAGCTTATCAGTGCAGGTGAGAAGATCGGCCGCAAACGCGGTTTTATCGTGACGGGACACCGGATTCAGCTGACGGGAATCTGCGCAAACTGCGCGGAACAGCACAGGGCTTCGCTATAGCAAGCGGATGAACACCCGGTCATGGCCGGGAAGGCCACGCGCGATCCATGATTTTCGAACGAATCGCGGTATCCTCAAGAATGGACAAGCCTTGCGCAGCCAGATATGGTGCGTCCGGACATCGGAACGGGAGACGCGGATTCCCGCCGGAATCGAGAATGAAGGATACTTTTCGCACCTCAGTATGCTCGCCCAACGCATAATTTACGGCGGTTTAGCCCTGGCCGTGATTCTCCTGTTGTTCCTGACAGACATACGAATCGCACAAATCGCCAGAGAATCCTCTTGGCCCCTGGCCGGCCTGTTCGAACGCGGAAGTATCATTCCCCTCGGAACAGCGGCTTTTCTTGCCTTGGGTGCCCTCGAGATGAATCGGATTTTCCGGTTCCGTGGGCTGGCGCCTCATGCGACGTTCGCTGTCATCATGGTTTTGGCGACGACCCTTGCACCCTGGTTGTCAGCCGGCGGACTGCTCGGCGACGGTCCCGCACAAGTCGAAGGATTTCTCAACATCATACTCGTGCTCGCAGCTACGGTCGTAGGGGCCGGGGTCCTCTGTGTGCTTGGCGGAAGCCCCGATGGGGCCCTTGGCAACATCGCCGCGACGCTGGCGATCGTATTTTACGTCGGATTCCTCGGTTCATTCGCCATACATCTCCGCTGTGGCCGGGATGTACCCGATGACCAGGGGGCCTGGCTTCTCTTGATTTCCATTTTTGTCATCAAGGCTTCCGACATCGGAGCATTTTTCGCTGGGACTGCCTTGGGGCGTCACAAACTTAGTCCCGCTATCAGTCCGGCAAAGACCGTCGAAGGCATGACGGGCGGAATCATGGTAAGTGCGCTGGTCGCCGTTGGAATCATGTACTTTGGTACGGTGGCCGATGCCGTGTTGGCGGAACAGCCGACGGCGCAAGCAGCCGGGCAGGCTGCAGCATCCGATACCACAGACATGTCGTTGCTCTGGCTGGCAAAGGATGCCACGCTTTGCTTCCGTTTTGAACAATATCCAGGGGAGGCATTCAAATTCTGGTTGGCCGCGCTCTTCGGGATAACCCTTGCCATATTTGCTCAAATCGGCGATCTTTTAGAGTCCTGCTTTAAGCGAGACGCGCATATCAAGGACTCCGGGCATGTCATGCCCCGATTTGGAGGTATACTTGACTTGATCGACAGTCCTTTGGTGGCGTTACCCGTCGCCTGGTACTTGCTCGTGGCGCTCTATGGCGTGGTATAGCGCTGCCAACCAGCAGGATTCCGTGACAAGGAGTGGCACGGGATGGCGTTGATCATGTGGGGGCACGGTTCACTGGGAATGGGATTCCGGTTGGGGCCGAGCTGCATGGAATAGATCCGAATTCCGAAAGAGCAGAGCATTTGGAGATCACCATACCTATTGAGGATCCGGGGCAACGCGTTGCGATTTACGGGAATGCCGATCGCAATTTGAGAATGATCCGTTCAGCATGCGATGTGAAGATCAGCGCCCGGGATGCATCCGTGAGGATCAGCGGTCCGGATGAAGGCGTCAAACAAGCCGTCCAGATTCTCGAAGAGATTCAGCGGATGGTGCGGACATCCCCGGACGTCTCAGAGCAGCAAGTCGAAGACCTGATCCAGAAAACAAGAGGCAGTAACGGCCAGTTGGCAGCCGCTGATCTCGTGGATGTGTTCCTGCCGTCCGCTGTGATCAAGCCCAAGGGCGAAGGACAGGCAGAGTACATCAATGCGATTCTCGAAAAAGACCTGACGTTCTGCGTCGGACCGGCTGGAACAGGGAAGACATACCTTGCGGCCGCCGTTTCAGCGTCACTGCTGAGGCAACACCAGATCAAGCGCATCGTGTTGGTGAGACCGGCAGTTGAAGCGGGAGAGAAGCTGGGATACCTGCCGGGAGATCTGCAGGCGAAAGTAAATCCTTACCTTCGACCTCTGTTCGATGCGATGCATGACATGATGTCATTCGATCAACTCAAACGATTCATGGCCAATGACATCATTGAGGTCGTTCCGCTGGCATTCATGCGAGGACGCACGCTGAACAACGCAGCTATCATTCTCGACGAAGCGCAGAACGCCACGATCCCGCAAATGCTGATGTTCCTGACCAGACTCGGACACGGTAGCAAGATGGTGGTGACAGGGGACGCAAGCCAGAGTGACCTCAGCCAGGGGACGGGAAGTGGCTTTATTGACGCACTCCGGCGGCTTGAGGGCGTGGACGGCGTCGCCGTTGTCAGGCTGACGAACCAGGATATCGTCCGCCATCCACTCGTGCAGCGAGTTGTAGAAAGATACGGAGAACCCGAGCAGAACGCCCGATAAACTACCAGTCGGTGCCGGAATTGGATGGGCACGGAGTAGACGATTCCAGAAATTGCAGCCCGCAGCCGATACGTTGGCGCTGCGATAGAACAATGCCAGCTAGCACAAAAAAATCCACGAGTAACCGAAGACAGAATGTCCGTAGCCGGCGTGTTGCTGGAAAGCAGACGGCGTACAGTCATTTCTTGACGTGGCCTTATGGGCTGGCGGTGCTCTTCCTCGTCGGTGTCGCGATGCTGCCGCTCTTCGGCGGAAGCAAATTCGCATACTTCCCGGGCCAATGGGTGGGGCAACCCATCTACGCACAGGTGGACTTCCAGGTCCGCGACCTTGAGCAAACCAAGTTGAATCGTGAAGCCGCGAGAGCGGCGACCCCCAGCTACTATCTCACCAGCGCTTCGGCGTTGACGGTTGATCGAATTCGTGCCGACTTGATGTCTGTCTATCAGGCGGCGGCAGATGCCGAGACATTTGATACATTCAGTGAAGGCCTGGTAGAGAAAGAATGGCCTGTCGACCAGCGTCTCTATCGCCGCTTGCGGGAGTGGGTGGAACTGCCGGAAGACGCCGGGCGCACGCGGTTTGAAGCCGTCATCAAGCGTTTGCCGCTTGCTGAAGAGTACGTGGTTCGCGACTGGTACAAAGAACAGCGGACACCCAAAAGCACCAGAGATTTTGTCTTCGTTTTGCCTGCCGATGGGAAGGGCGAACCCAAGGCAGTAAAGCACACGGAACTCGTCCTTCTCGACAACAACCGTGCACTCAGTGGCAGTGCCGCAAACGTGGCCAAGCGACTGCTGGGGAGCGGGGCGTACGAGATGTCGGATGTCGTTGAGAAGATCGTCTACGATGCATTCTCTTCACAACCCACCGTGCGATTCGACCTGGAAAAAACCAACGATGCTATGCGACAGGCCGAGCGTGACGTCGCAGATGCCGTCCAGAAATACGCCAAGGGCGATGTCATCGTGCCAGTCGACACCATCATTGGTTCGACCGATATCGATGTACTGCGGGCGCACCATAATGCTTTTCAGCAACTATTGGGAAGCGATGTCATTGATGCCCAAACCACGCGACTGCGGGAATCACTGCGAATCGCAGGATTCGTCATTCTGATTGTTCTCGTCGCGGCGGCCTTGCTTGTCTATGCACACATGCATCAGGAAGCAATTTTCGAAGGCGGGAGCCAGTGCATCTCCTTCTTCTCGCTGCTCATTGTGACGATTGCGATGGCGCGGTTTATTTCGCTGCAATGGCCACAATACCCAGGGTTGCTGCTACTTCCGGTATTGCTCACGGCTAGTGTGTTTTCGATCGTGTATCCACGCCGCTTCGCCGTCGGCAGCCTGTGCTGTCTTGCACTGCTTGTGACGATGATTGTCCAGGCCGATCTTATCTTCCTGTTGATGGTACTAACCGCAGTCGCGACGGCCGCGGTTCAACTGACCGAAGTTCGATCGCGAACCAAGTTTATCGAAGCCGGACTGGTAACCTCACTGTGTGTCACGCTCGTCTCCGTCGCCGGCGACCTGGAAGCAGGTGTCCAACTCGACGCCATCACACGTCGGGCAACGTGGGCAGGCGGATCGGCATTGCTCGCCTTCTTTGTGGCTTCCGGATTACTACCCTTTATCGAGCGGGCATTCCGAGTCGCAACATCACTGACGCTGCTCGAGTGGCGTGATCCCACGCGAGAACTTCTGCAACTGCTCGCGCGCGAGGCACCGGGAACCTACAATCACAGCCTTGTTCTGGGAACACTGGCCGAAGCCGCCTGCAATCGAATTGGAGCTAACGGGCTCCTGGCCCAGGTAGGGGCGCTGTACCATGACATTGGCAAAATCCACAAAGCCGACTACTTCGTCGAAAACCAGGAAGGCGGGATCAATCGACATGACAACCTGTCCCCGTCGATGAGCCTTTTGATTATCGTCGGGCACGTGAAAGATGGCATCGAAATGGCCAAGGAGTACAAGCTTCCCAGCGTCCTTCGCCAGTTCATCGAAGAACACCACGGAACGACAGTCGTCCGATACTTCCACCATATGGCCACGGAACAGCAGCCTAAGATCGCCAGTGGAAAACACGACCGGGAAGTGCCGGAAGCGGAATTCAGATATGCCGGTCCGAAGCCGAGAACACGGGAGTCGGCCGTCGTCATGCTTTGTGACGGCGTTGAAGGTGCCGTTCGTGCGTTAAATGAACCGACCGTCGGCCGCATTGAAAGCGTGGTCCATCAAGTGGTGCAATCACGTGTCAACGACGGGCAGCTGTCCGATTGTGACATGACCATGCGGGAAATCCAGCTGGTCGAAGATTCACTGGTAAAGACGCTTTGCAGCATCTATCATGGACGGGTAGCCTATCCAAAGGCAGCAGGAAAACCGGCTGAGCCGGTCCGAAAGCCCGAGAAAATGAGTGTGTAGAGCACAAGCCAATAGCCGTCGATAAACAAGCTGTCGACGGGAATGCGTGGCGTCGCAGTCGCAACATGACGACTCGCGTCGATGCGCAGGCAAGCGAGATAAGGCGCCCAAGAGACGGCAAACGAGAGAATTGCGGCTCGCGAGAGAACAATGGAAAAGAGTTCAGCGCAAACCAACGACCCGCCCGACCAGCCTCCGTCAGGACAGAACACTGACAAGGCAAGAGCGGTAGTGCGCCAAGCCGAGGCTTCCGAATCGACCCCACCGCCGGCCGACCCCGATGACGACGCGGGCCCTGAACCGGGACCGTTAGCATCATCCGACGTTCCTGACAATTCGGATTCGTTATCCCAAACCGATAATCCGCTTCTGCATGTCGCCGTGGTCGACACCAGACATGCTGATGAAAGCGCATCAGAAGACGAAACAGGCGAAGCACAACAGGTCGAGGAATGGCGTTCGTTGAAGGAAACGATTCGTTTCGCCCTCGTTCAAGCCGAACTCGAATCCGCCGATGTCACCATCGCCCTCGTGGATGATGAACACATGGCGGCACTGAATGAAAAGCACCTGCAACACACCGGGCCGACCGACGTACTGACGTTCGATTTCTCCGAACCGGATTCCCCCAACGACACGACCCTGGAAGGCGAAATCGTCATTTCCGTCGATACGGCGAAGCGCGAAGCAAGTTCACGCGGACACGATTGGTCGGCAGAGGTAACGCTCTACGCCGTCCACGGCATCCTGCACCTTCTCGGTTATGACGATCACGACCCGACGGAAGCAGCAAGAATGCACGAACGCGAGGACGCGATTCTGCGCGCCACGGGTTGGGGTACGATCTATGCTCGCGATGATGCCCGTTCGAAAGATGCGAAGGAGGACGCATCATGAGAATCGCAGTGCTCAATGTCGGACTTCCGACGCACGGGCGATCCGCAGAGTATCAGGCTCTGCATCGTGCGATGCGAGCGTCGCTCGACCAAAGGCCCGCTCCAGAGTTGATCGTGGTGCCACCAGTAGAGGAGCAGGAGCCGCGTGGCGGCCACCTCGAACCGCACCTTCAAACAACACTCGCCGTGGAGTCAATTGCCTGGATCGCCAAGGAGTGGGGCGTCTATGTGCTCGCTGCTGTAACGCACATGAAGGGCGACGAAGTACAGCCCGCGCTCTTGTTGATTGATCCGGACGGTGACATCCGGGGTAACTCACTTCGGCCGGATACACGACGAAACGCTGACGACCGGGCCGAGCAGCCGAAACACGAAGAGACCTATCGATTCGATACGGAATATGGGGCTATTCTCGTCACGACGGACATCAATCATGCCGTCGCGTACGCCGAAGGCGACTGCGAAGGTACGCTCGTTGCAGTACCCCTTTGGCCCGACACCGATGGCAAAAAGGCTGAGCAACAGGGGCAGCTACTGGAGCAGTTACTGGTTGATCAAAAGTCGCGTCGAGGGGCAGATTGGCTTCTCGCCGGTCGACATCCGCGGACTAGAGAAAGTCTGGTGGTACACCTGACACCGTCGAATGTGCTTGTGAACGAAAACGGACATCAGTTGGACACCATCGAGACGGAAGCCGCCATAGGCTGAGTAGGGTCGCGAAGGAGATGCAGGCTCGACTTCGCGAACCCCTGGAATCAAATACGCTTGCGATGAATGGACGTCGGTGGGAAGTTGGATCTATCTAGTTGAAGGGCTGATTTCACTGCTGCTCCTGATGGCAGCGACACTGAACCTGGCCCTCCGATTACCCTCAAGGTCGAGGTACGTCGACTCCTTCGAGAAGGTGGGCAAAGGCCATCTCCTGGAGGGATTTGTTTCGAAACGAATCCAATACTCCGTTTCGACCGCCATCGTGCGCGCAGCGGCCAAAGTCGCAATTGTGGCCGTCATCTTTCAACACATGGGAGCGTTCGCGGGAGAGACAACGGTTTCGTTGGTTCTCGGCGCGGCAGTTCTCAGTTGGCTTCTCATTCTGTTGATTGCAGTCGCCATCCCGAATGCATGGTCGAAGTATTGCGGACCATGGCTCGTGGCACGTTTCCTACCGCTGCTGCATGCTTTTGATGTCGTCATGTGGCCCATCGCAAGAACGCTCGGCATATTCGATCCGATCATTCGACGATTGGCAGGGGTGCCGATCCAGGACGCAAAAGCGTTTGCTGATGAACTTGAACGTCAACTGCTCGACGTTGTCAGTGAAGGTGAAAGACACGGCGCCATGGATGAAGAAGAGAAAGAGATGATTGAGTCGGTCATCGAGTTCTCGGAAATCCAGGTCGAAGAGATCATGACGCCCCGAACGGAAATGATCGCCTTGCCGGCAGATTGTTCTCTCGACGACATCATGGAGAACATCCGAACACAGGGGCACTCGCGCATTCCGATCTACGATGACACGGTCGACAGCATCCTCGGCATTCTCTACGTCAAAGACCTGCTTCGCCGGAATCCGACCGATCCGTTTGATATCCGAAAGACGATGCGACAAGCATTGTTCATCCCCGAATCCAAGCTCGTTCGGGAACTGCTGAGGGAATTCCAGGAGCAGAAGTTCTCGATCGCTATTGTTCTCGATGAGTATGGCGGTACAGCGGGTCTGATTACGATTGAAGATATTGTGGAAGAACTCGTCGGAGACATAACCGACGAATATGAAGACGAGCAGACATCGGAACTGGAACGAATCGATGATCTGACCGTTGAAGTCGATGCGCGCATGCGGATTGATGAACTCAACGATGAGCTGGATATCAACCTGCCGGAAGACGAAGACTACGAAACCATCGGTGGTTTCGTCTTTGCCACCATGGGCAAAATTCCGGCGGCAGGGGAGACCTGCGAATTTGCCGATCTCTCCATCAAGGTGGTCGCTGCAGAGGCAAGGCGAATCACACGTGTCCGCTTGAACCTCCCCTTGCCACGATCGCAGCCGGGTGAAAACGGCGCCGCCTGACGATCAGTCGCGCAAAGAACAAGGCACGAGCAATGAACACCGAGCCGGACAGCCCGCCTGTTCCCACCTCGTGCCCATGCAGCGTAGATGTCGCGACGTTCCTGCACGCCGACGGCTTTCACTCGTTGTCGCGAACGAGCAGCACGCCCGTAAACGGTGATCCAAAGTTTTGACCACCAACCGCGTAGAATGTCCCTGCACCGTCTTCGAAAATTGCATGAATGGTGTCAATCGTCGTCGATGAGGCGAGGGTGACATCGCCGCTCACGATGTTGAAGTCAGCGAGCGTACCCACAAGTCCGCCAATTACGGCCACGTCTGGTTCGACCAGAAAAACGCCGTTCAATCCAGCGAGGCCGGGCGTTGACCGTACAGACCAACTTGTGCCGTCATAGGTAAGAACGGCGGCATTCGCGCGACCGCCAACGGCAACGATGTTGTCGGAGCCCGTTCCCCACAAGGCCACCAGATCTTCGCTGGTACCGGATGGTTGCTGAGTCCACGAAGTGCCGTCATACCGCAGGATCAATCCCTGCTCACCCACCGCGAACACGTCATCGGCCGCCGTGCCCCAGACTTTCAGCAGGGCCGAATCTTCCCGATCGGTTTCGGGGACAGGTACGTTCTCAAAGGTCGTACCATCGTACCGCAGAATCACAGGTGAGCCGAAACCAGCTTCGCCGCCAACCATCCAGATATCGTCAGGGGAACTTCCCCATACACCAAACAGATCGATGTCCGTTCCAGAATCGAGCTCGGTCCACGCGGTCCCATCAAACAACAAAACCGCGCCTTGCTCGCCGACCGCATAGATCTCGTCTTCGCCGAAGCCAAAAGCCCAGATCAGAATGGGGACATCCGGAATCGTCTCGCGTGCATAGTCTGTGCCATCAAAGTGGAGAATCACGCCACTATCCGGCTGCCCACCCACGATGTAAACGTTATCCGGTCCCGTACCCCAGGCCGCGGAAAGAAAGCCATCATCCGTGGCATCATACGGCTCCGACCAGGTGATGGTACCGGCACCGTCCGGGTCGCCGTCATTGTCGTTACCGTCGGAATTGTCAGTTCCCTGGTCGCCGTTGTCGTTGCCGTCCATGTTGGTATTGTCGCCATCAGTACCACCATCAGGCATCGGAGCACACCCGGGCAGCGCAAAGCCAACAACCGAAACCCACGCAATCGAATAGAGAACCGATCTCAAACTGAACATAAACACTCCATTCCTCTCAACGAATGCAATCAAAGTGACTCAAGAAACGCGACGACAGACGCCTGCTCGGACGCTGACAACGTCTGGTACGACTCGCGTGAATCCAACGCCTCGCCATCGTGTGCCAGAATCGCTTCATTCAACGTATCAACGCTGCCATCATGCAAGAACGTCTCAGCCAGCGAGACGCCCCACAAAGGCGTCGTTCGGAATTCCTGTTGCGTAGCGGCACCGATACTCAAGAAATCCGACGAACTGCGCCCCATGTCATGAAGCAACAAGTCAGTGTAGGGATAAATCGTTGTCCCATCCTCAAGCGGCAACGAGGGAAGGTGGCAGGCGGTGCAGCCGATGGAATCAAACAGAGCCTCGCCGGCGCGAATTTCATCCGTCAAGGGAGAACGGGCAGGGGCTGCCAACGACTGCTGGTAGACCAACAACGCAGCAAGTTCGTCATCCATGATCTCCGGATCAGCGATGTCGTCGCCATCATCCGAATCGCCGCCGGGCTCGGGCAACCGAGCCTGCGCATGCGCTTGATGGCTGATCATCGAATCCAGGTAGTGAAAGACATCATCCATCCAACGCCAGGAAGGCGGAGGTTCCCTGTGGAAACGCATCCCCGTCTGTTCGTCAAGCGGATCGGACGTCAGGCCAAGTTGGTTCTCGAGCATACCACGCGTAATCGACTCCAGAGAAACGGCTTGAGCCTTTCGACCGAAACGACCCACCTGGCCGCTGGCAATATTCACACGCCCGCTGATCCCGTCGCCATCCGCATCAAGTTGATCCTGAAGTCCCAGGATCACACTGTCCGGCACGCGCTCCAACAGCCCAGCGCCGAACAACGCGGGGATATTGCGCGTTGTTTGGAGGTTGCCATTAACGGTCACCAGGATAGCCGGCTGCCTCTCGCCACTGCCCCCGACAACGGGCGTCATATGACAACCCGCGCATCCAGACACGACGGCACTCGACGTCAATCCATCGTCCGCCGTAAACACGCGCTCAAAAATGGATTGCCCCAGGGTGAATTGCGCCATCGTTGTCGCATCCAAACCTGGAATGGCTTCACCGACGGGGCCCGCGAGCGGGTTCTCGGGCAACTCGGAAGGCACGTCATCACCAGAATCGCCAACAGTACCCGAGGCGGGATCTCCATCAGAGGTTGCATCATCCCCGCCAGACGATGAACCACCGTCATCGGTCATGCCGCCGTCGCCGTCAGCATTCGACGAATCATCTCCGCTATCAAGTAGATCAGGCCTCGTGACAACCGGCACGTTTGGATCGGTTGCATCCGCGTCCTCCGAATCCATGACACCGTCATTGTCATCATCCGTGTCAGAATTGTTGCCGATGCCGTCGCCATCTGTATCGGTCGTCTCATTCGGATCGCTGGGGAACGCGTCCTGCACATCACCGACGCGATCGCCGTCGGAATCAGCCTGCTCACTCGGATCCG
>JBMYUM010000087.1:0-11981 GCA_049605375.1 Phycisphaerae bacterium
TAACCAACCGTGTTCTATTCAAAAAATAGATGATGCCATTATGGTGGTCAAGGAGACGCGTGTTCCAACATTGAAGCCTGTTTATAATCGGTGATCGTTGGTTGCTGGCGCCCTGTTCTGGCCGGGTTTGTGCGTTGCAGGCCCCCATGCGATACAGCATCTTACAATCGGGCAGCCGCACGCGGCGTGAATTGCGTGACGGTGTGCGTGGCACGCGAATACGGCACAGGAGAGCCAAACGTGGCAAGAGCGAACAAACGGCGTGCAGACGCGCTGCGAACCATTGAAATCCAGCGTGGCTACACACGCAACGCAGCCGGCTCTGTATTGGTCAAAACAGGAGAAACGGTTGTGCTTTGCACGGCCTGTTTTGAGGCATCCGTACCACGGTGGCGTGAGGGCAGTGGGTCGGGTTGGGTCACAGCCGAATACGACATGTTGCCGGGTTCGACCTCATCGCGGAAGCAGAGGAACCGGGGCAAGATTGACGGGCGTACCCAGGAGATTCAGCGTTTGATTGGTCGTTCGCTGCGAGCGGTCGTGGATCTCTCCATGCTCGGCGAGAATTCCATTCTAATTGACTGCGATGTGCTGCAGGCTGACGGTGGCACGCGTACGGCCAGCATCAGTGGGGCGTACGTTGCGCTCGCGGATGCGATTCGATTCGCGATGCGCGAGAAAATCGTCAAAGAGAATCCCATCACTGATTCTGTCGCTGCTGTCAGTGTTGGCATCGTCAACGGCAAGGTCTTACTTGACCTGGACTACAGCGAAGATTCATCAGCTGACGTCGACATGAATCTCGTCATGACCGGTAGTGGCGGGTTCATCGAGGTTCAGGGTACGGGTGAACAGCGCAGTTATACACGGAAGGAATTGGATCGAATGGTCGCGTTGGGTGATCGTGGTATTCGTCAGATCATGGAACTGCAACAGAAAGCACTTCGCAAGCGACTGAAAGCGGGGGGTTGATCATGAATCATCGTTCATCGAAGTCATCGAATGCCATCTTCGTGGCATCCACTGGAACCTGGCTCTTGGTCATCTGCTTCGGGAGCCTGCTGGTTACAGGTTCTGGATGTGAAGAGACGACACCCAAAGCGTCGCCTGGCGTGCGTCAGTCTTTTGATGTCAAGCCGTCCGGTCTGCTCGGGCCGAAAGGAGCACCGTGGACACTCGAATGTCTGAAGTTTCGTGGTTCTTACTCCGAATCGATGGCGACGGAGTATGCCAAGGTGTTGCAGATGACTGAAGGTGTTCGTGCGGACGACGTCGTGGTCATGGCACGTAACGCCGAAGAGCACACGATTTACTACGGCACCTATTTCCGTGAGACGGATCCGGAAACGGGGCGGCGAAGCACGCCGCAAGCCATGGTACGAGATCGCCAGCTCATTAAGAGTCTCGCCATGATGGTTGACGGGACCAACAAGTTTCCGTTTCTCCAGACGCGAGCGGTGCGTCTTCCACTGCCGGATGTGGGTCCTGCCGAATGGCGGCTCGATCGGGTGGATGCCAAATACAGCCTTCAGGTCGCGGCATTCGAACCTACGGATGAATTTTGGGATTACAAAGAGGCGGCGGTTGCGTACTGCCGGTTGTTGCGTGATCGAGACTATGAAGCCTATTTCCATCACGGGGGAGGGGCGAGCATTGTTTCCGTTGGTGCCTTCGGGGCTGATGCGTTGACGTTCCCATCGAAGGGCTTGCCGATTCTCAATCCGCGGATCCGAAGAATGCGGGAAGAAGATGAACTCTTGCGCTATACGCGATTGAATGGTCAGATCTATTCTGCTCGTTCCAGTGACGGCAGCCGCATGGTCAAAGTTGAATCGCGTCTTGTCGAGATTCCGACCAAGCCGTTGGCGGAGTTTGGGCAATGATGGCGAGCTCGGGCCCGACGGCGGCCGATTGCCTTCTGATCGCGACCGGCAATGCCGGCAAGCTCCGAGAGGTACGGTCGCTGCTGGAGACGTGGTCGCCTGGTGATTCGGCGACGGCCGGTGAAGTCAAACCGGCTCGTTGGTCCGGTGAGATCGTCGGGCTTGATCGATTTCCAGATCTTCCGCCCGCGGTTGAGTCGGCTGATACGTTTGCCGGCAATGCGGCGATCAAGGCGACTCACTTTTCCAGTCGAACGGGGTTGATAACGCTCGCGGATGATTCGGGGTTAGCCGTCGATGCGCTGGAGGGACGTCCCGGTGTCTACTCTGCGCGGTACGCGGGCGAGCATGCGACGGATGTTGATAACAACCGCAAACTCATGGAGGCGTTATCGTCGGTCCCGTCTGATGAGCGTTCTGCCCGATTCTGCTGTGCCATGGCGGTGGCAATCGGTGATGAGGTCGTGCTCACTGCGTATGGTGTCTGGGAAGGGCAGATAACGACAGAGGCTCATGGTGAATTCGGATTTGGCTACGATCCGTATTTCTTGGTGCCGAACCATGGCAAGACCGCAGCGGAGTTACCGCCAGAGGTCAAAAATGCAGAGAGCCATCGTGGCAAGGCACTGCGTACCGTGCTTCCCGCCCTGGTTTCGCTGATTGCCACTCATCAGCACTGAGCTCATCGTGAGTGTACCTTACCCCAACCCTCATTCTTGAGTTCGAGCGTTTCGCTTGTATGCCATGGGCGCTCAACTATAATTCGGCCGCCCGCTGTGTCGGCCAGCTGATGAATCGGTCATCGTCTCTGGTTCGATGGGGTAGATCGGACGTTGCAGTCCGCCGAATCGACGTCTTACCGATTTTCAATCGGCCATGGGAGGCAGCCATTTGAACGAGAGCTTTGTACCCCGCCAGATGTTCTTCACCAAGGGTGTCGGCAAACACAAGCGGAGCCTGCAGTCATTTGAGGAAGCGTTGCGTGATGCCGGGATTGCTGCGTTCAACCTTGTTCGAGTAAGCAGTATCTACCCTCCGCACTGCAAGATTGTGAGTCGAAAGAAAGGGCTGGAGTCGTTGAGTCCCGGCCAGATCGTTTTCTGCGTGATGGCGGAAACACGGACGGACGAACCTTATCGTCTTGCCTGTTCCGGTATCGGGCTCGCCCTTCCGGCGGACGAGGCCAAGTACGGCTACATCTCAGAGCATCATGGCTTTGGTATGACACGTGCGACCTGTGAAGATTACGTTGAGGACATGGCGGCCACCATGCTGGCAACCACGATGGGGATCGAACTTGACCCTGATCGAGCCTATGACGAGCGCAAAGAGATCTACAAGGCGCAAGGGCTTGTCGTCCGTACGCGTGCTGTCGTCCAAACGGCAACCGGGGACAAGAATGGTCTTTGGACGACGGCTGTCGCTGCGGCTGTTCTGATCCCCTGAATTCAATCGCCGATTCCAGTCGGTCATTCTTGTAAGCTGTTTGACTGATCTCATGCACTCTTGCGAGTCAAATCCATGGCGCTACCTGGGTTTCTTGAACTGTCGGGTGAACAGGCGGACTACGACCAGTCTCGGTTTGTTGTTCTTCCGATCCCGTACGATGCCACCACTTCATTCCAGACCGGTACGCGTTACGGACCTCATGCCATTCTGGCCGCGTCTTGTGCATTGGAGGAGATGGATGAGGAGACGCTGACGGAGACGCACCGGGAAGGGATTGCCACGATGGCGCCGGTGGCGGTCGATGCAAGCGGGCCGGCTGGCATGCATGCCACGATCTACGAGGCGGCGGCGCCAGTGGTGAAGGATGGAAAGTTCCTTCTTGGTCTGGGTGGCGAACATGGCGTGAGTTCGGCGCTGTACCGGGCTCACCAGGAACACTATGGTCCTTTGAGTGTGCTTCAGATTGATGCTCATCTGGATTTGCGCGATGAGTACGAAGGATCGACCTATTCGCATGCGAGTGTCATGCGTCGAATTCATGACATGGGTACGACACAGATCGTGCCTGTTGGTATTCGCAACATATGCGCTGAGGAACTGGCGTTCTGTAAAGACGCGAACATCACTTACTTTGCTGCCAGTGCGTGCCATGGGACGTATGACTGGATTGACGAAGCGGTCGAGCGGCTGACCGATCAGGTGTATGTTACGATAGATATTGATGGTTTCGATCCCTCGTTCGCTCCCGGTACGGGGACGCCGGAGCCCGGGGGACTTGACTGGTACCAGGTGATCCGGTTGCTCCGCGCAACGGCCGCTCGAAAGACGATCGTCGGGGCGGATATTGTCGAAGTGCTGCCGATACCCGGACAGGCCGTCACCGAGTTCCTGGCCGCCCGGCTTGCCTACAAGCTGTTTTCCTATGTGAGCGCTGCAGCTTCCGGTACTCTGTGAGCCTGGTATGACCTCTTTCGTGCCGTTGAGCGATGCCCATGGGGCTGGCGTCGGGGGGCGAAACAGGAGAGGGCCGACTACAATCTCCCAGTTGCTCAGTCGCGGCGGTGTACAGTGATGCGTACATCAGCGATGCGCGGGTAGAGGTTGAGCGACGTGACGTGGCTGGGGACGAGTGGCAAGCAATCGAAATGTCCAGAAACGATGACAATCGTGCGGTGGGTATGAACGACGCCAACCAATCAAATCAGAAGCCAATCCATCAGTCGCCTAAGACGTCACTTGGCGGTGTGATCATGATCTGGATCATTTTCGCGCCGACGGCGGTTTTTGCGGCGATCGCACTTATTCTGTGGACGGGTTTGAATGACAACGCGCTCAACGCGGCCTATCCGGTGATTCTGGCACTGTTTTTTGCGGGATTGTTCTTCCTGCTGGTGTTTGGCGTCGCGCGGAATTACATGCGCGACCGGCGAAACCGGTGAGCGTCCGCTCGGCATGCAGAATCGCTACGCTTTTCTGGCACGATGGCGGACAATTTCACCCGTATTGAGAAAGACAACATCTTCCGCAATGTTGGTCGCATGGTCCCCAATACGCTCGAGGTTCTTGGCGATCGAAAGCAGATCGAGGCAGCCCTCGAGTAGTCCCGGCTCCTGAGATGCATGGGCGGCTACACTCTGAATGATCTGCGCGTAAATGGCATCGACGTCTTCGTCGTCGGAAACGAGTTTTCGCCCGAGTTCACCGTCGCGAAGGCTGTAGGCCTGCACGGCTGTGCGGAGCATCCTGCGGACAAGGACGCACATCTGTTCGGTGGGGACCTGCATCAGTGAAAGAGCGGCCGGGTGCAGGTGCTTGGCCCTTTCGGCTACATTGACTGCACAATCTGCGATTCGTTCGAGGTCGTTATTCACTTTCAGGATGGTGAAGAGCAGGCGAAGGTCTTCGCCCAAGGGCTGGTATCGCGCCATCATCCGCACGGTTTCGGCTTCGATCGCAACTTCCAGATTATCGACTTCGTGATCTCGTTCTATCGCTCGCTGTGCACGTTCTTCGTCACACTGCAGCGCTGCCGAGCTGGCTTCATCCACGATGTCTTCCACAAGGCTGGCCATTCGCAGCGATTTGCGGTGCAGCTCCTCCAGGAGGTGCAGAAAATGTGAGGTCATAGCATCATCCGAAGCGACCCGTGATGTAATCTTGTGTCTTCTCCTTGTTGGGCTTTGTGAAAATCAAATCAGTTTTGTCCACTTCGATGAGCTCGCCCATATACATGAATGCGGTGTAGTCTGAGACGCGGGCGGCTTGTTGCATGTTGTGCGTCACGAGCACAACTGTGAACTTGACTTTGAGTTCGTGAATAAGATCTTCAATGCGAGCCGTGGCGATCGGGTCCAACGCCGAACAGGGCTCATCCATCAGGAGTACGTCGGGCTGCAGTGCAATGGCTCGTGCGATGCACAGTCGTTGCTGCTGCCCACCGGAGAGCGCATAGGCGCTCTCATGAATCTTGTCTTTGACTTCTTCCCATAGCGCTGCCTGTCGCAGCGATTTTTCCACGAGTTCGTCCAGGTTGCCGCGGTAACCATTAATGCGCGGTCCCCAGGCTACGTTGTTGTAGATCGATTTGGGAAAAGGATTGGGTTTCTGGAAGACCATGCCGATCTGAAGTCGAAGTTCGACAGGGTCGCTGTTTGCGGCGTAGATATTCTTACCACGGTACAGGAGCGTGCCTTCGATACTGGAACCGGAAACGACATCGTTCATCCGATTCATGGAGCGAAGCAGGGTGCTCTTGCCGCAGCCGGAGGGGCCGATGATCGCCGTGACTTGTTGCGGCCAGATCTCCATCGAGACGTTCTTCACTGCAGCGAAGTTGCCGTACCGGATGGTCAAATCCGTTGCGGAAAGCACCGGTGATCCCGAGGTTGAGGGATCGTCACCGCCTGATCGAGCAACTGCTGGTGCCACAATCGGCGCTGACGTTTCTGTTCTTGGTGTATCCGTCACGTGTTGTCCTGTCGCATCCATGGCTACCATGAGGTCCTTTTACGCTGCCAGGCGCGGAGCGCCACGGCCAGACCATTAATCGGAAGCAAAACCCCCAGCAACAGCATGATACCCGCTGCGGCAAGGCGTTGGAATTCCGGATCAGGGTTGTCGCACCAGTTGTAAATCTGGAGCGGCAACGCTGTAAACTCGTCAAGCGGCCCTTCGGGCACGAACGTCACAAACGTGAGCGCCCCGATCATCAGAAGCGGTGCGGCCTCTCCGATCGCTCGTGAAACTGCCAGAATAACACCAGTCAGGATGTTGGGAAGCGCAAACGGCAAAACATGAGCCCAGATGGTTTGCCATCTTGTAGCGCCCAGGGCCAGGGCCGCATGGCGGATTGTCTGCGGAACAGCGAGCAATGCCTCTCGACTCGTGATGATAATCACGGGCATGATCAAGAGGCTGAGCGACAAGGCACCGGACGAAACACTCCGCCCCAGGTGAAACCAGCGGACGAAGACAGCCAGTCCGAGGATGCCGTAAACCACCGAAGGGACGCCCGCCAGGTTGGCAATGTTCAGGTGAATCAGTCGGGTGAAGAAGTTTCGCGGGGCGAATTCTTCCAGGTAAACCGCAGCGCCGACACCGAGTGGAATTGAGATCATGGCGGTCATTGTGATCAGCCAGACCGTTCCCCACAGCGCGCTTTTAACGCCTGCTTTTTCCGGCGACAGGCGGGAAGGCATGCTGGTCAGGAACTGCCAGTCGAACCAGGCATATCCTTCCATGACAACGCGAATGATCAATATGGTCAGAAAGGCCAAGCCGGTGAGGCTTGCGAGCAGGCATACCGTTTTGAGGATGCCATCCATCTTTCGACGCCGCGCGATACGTGGTGAGAGTTGTGATGCAATGTCATTCATCTATTCGTAAACCTCACGGAATCGTTGCATCACGCGGTGGGCAATGACATTCAGTGACAGGGTGACGATGAATAGCGTCAGGCCGCAGGCGAAAATGGTCTGGTACTCGATGGTGCCGGAGGGCGTATCCCCCAGGCTGACCTGCACGATGTAGGCTGTCAGGGTTTGTACGCTCTCGAACGGATTCACGGTCAGTTTGGGGGTGACACCCGCGGCGATTGTCACCGCCATGGTTTCACCAATGGCGCGGGCGAATGCCAGCAGTACGGCCGCGACAACGCCGGACATTGCGGCCGGTACAACGACTCGTGTCGTGACTTCAAGCCGCGTCGCCGAAAGTGCGTACGCCGCTTCCCGGAGTGAAGAGGGGACGGCGCGGAACGCATCGTCGCAAAGCGACGCGATGGTCGGAATGATCATGACCCCGACGACGATTGCGGCGGACGCCGCGTTAAAGATGCCTGCATCGGGAAACAGGGGGCGAATCACATGGGGCGTGATGAATGTCAGTGCAAAATAGCCGTAGACGACCGTGGGAATGCCGGCCAACAATTCCAGTACCGGTTTCAGCATGCCACGCACTGTTGGCGAGGCGTATTCGCTCAGGTATATGCCCGTGCAACATCCGATCGGCAGGGCGACCATGAGTGAGCCGCCTGCGACCATCATGGTTCCGGCGATTAACGGAAGGACGCCGAAACTCCGTGGCTCAAGCAGCGGTGCCCATTGACGACCGAAGAAAAATTCGATCGGTGACACCTCGCGAAAAAACATGATGGATTCACTGAACAGCACCCAGATGATGCCGCCCGTGGTAACGACCGATACCATGGCACAAAGTAAGAGTGCCGTATGGATGGCGCCCTCACTGTAGCGACGCTTACGCGGCATGTCGGCTTACCTTTCGGCTGTACAGGCAAAGAGGGTATCGGCCCAACGATGGTTGATACCTTCGGGTCGTCGCTCCCTACCTGCGTTGCATCAATGGTGCAGGAAGATCTCAGTCAGACTCATTCTCTTGCCGTGTGCATGCCCCATGGCCGACCCGGTGACTCGTTTGGCAAGGCGTTGTTTGGCCAGGTCGTAGAGAGATTCCGGTAGCGATACGTAGTTGATTCGGGGGTGCTCGACAATACTTTGTGCGTTGGCGAAGAAGAAATCAAAGAAGGTCGTGACTTCTTTACGATCCAGGGAACTCTTGTTGACATAGATGAACAACGGGCGGGAAAGAGGCTGGTAATTTCCTTCTCGAATCACGTCGAGCGTTGGCGTGATCATCTTGCCGTCGCCGTTATCGATGCCTACCAGTTTGAGCTTCTTCTTATTGGTGTGATAGTAGGAGTAGCCGAAATAACCCAGCGAGCCGCGGTCACCGGCAATACCCTGAACGAGGACGTTGTCGCTCGCGCTGGCGGTGTAGTCGCTGCGCGACGCGCGGGGACGGCCGACGATGGCTTCGGTGAAATAATCAAAGGTTCCGCTGTCGGTATCCGGTCCGTAGAGTTTCAACGGCAGGTCTGGAAAGCCGTCGCGAATCTGCTTCCAGTTCTTGATGTCGCTTCCCGGCTCCCAGATACGGCGCAGTTCTTTGACGGTCAGTCCACTGCAGAAATCATTTGCGGGATGGACCATGACTACAATACCATCGACGCCGACCGGGATCTCGACGTACTCAATGCCCAACTTGGCGGCCAGCTTTACCTCTGATTCCTTGATCGGCCGCGAAGCATTGTTGATGTCTGTTCGAAGGTTGGCACGGTCGGAAAGGAATTTCTTAAACCCGCCGCCCGTACCGGAAATGCCGACGGTCACACGTACGCGGGGCTGTTCTTCCATGAAGAGTTCTGCGGCCCCCGTCATGATGGGGGCGACGGTGCTCGAACCGTCGATGCGGACATTGCCACGAAGCTGTCCCTTCGCCGTATCCACACTTCCGAGCAGGAAGATAAAAGGAAGCGCAGCTGTCATGCCCGCGAAGCGGGTGATCAAAAGATTCATGGAGATGGTCCCTACCTTTGTGTCTTCGGTTGCCGTTGGTCCTGTACGCCCATCCTTTGGATGCTTTCGGCAACGCATGACAGAGTTGCCACGTATTCTGCAGCTGGTGCGTGTGTTTTGATTCAGCGTGTTTCCCGCACCGTGGTTTCCGTAGCGTGTTTCCCGTAGCGTGTATGTTCGAGAGCGGTGACTTCCCGACGCCTCAAACACCACCATACCGACGCCGATCCCAGAGGCGGTATTCTGTCAAATTCCGGGCGGCCTGCACACCGTTGTGCGCAAGTTTCTTGTCTGATATGTGGCAAAAGCTCAGCTTCACGTCGCCGGGAGGTCATCTGCGCAACATTTACATTTGAGGCCACGTAGAACAGGAAGAATAGAGTCTGACAAATGGTTGATGCGCAGCCCCCTGGGGTTCAATGATCCTGTGGAATATGAATGGAAACCGTTGTCCCTTTTCCGATGGCGCTGGAAATCCTGACTTTCCCGTTCATGGCAGCCGTGGCGTGACGAACAATCGAGAGGCCCAGTCCGGTTCCGCGCTTGTCAGTACCTGATCGTGCCTGTGTTACCTGGTAGAATCGTTCGAATACGCGAGCCAGTTCCTTTTCGGGAATGCCGCACCCATTGTCCGATACTTCGATCTTCACGTCGTCGGCTTCCCTTTCCCAGCGCAACAGAATCGTCCCGCCTGGTTCGGAAAACTTGATGGCGTTGTCGATCAAGTTGCTGAGCGCCAGGTTGGCCAGGTGAGGATCCAATTCCACTTCGATCAGGTCTTCGGGAATTTCACATGTCCACGTGATGGATTTATCTGCGAGGGAGTCGCGCCACTTGTCGTGCATTTCATTGCTGAAATAACGTGTCTGCACCGTGCTTGGTTTGAATGTAGAAGCCGCAGATTCAAGCCGCGACAGCGCCAGGAGATCCGACACGATCGCTTCCAGGCGAGCACTGTGTCGATCCACGACACTTAAGAAACGCGAAGCCGTATCCTGATCCGACGTCATGTCGATGCTCATCAGGGTTTCGACCGCTCCACGAATGGCGGACAGCGGCGTTCGAAGTTCGTGCGAGGCGTTGGCGGCGAAGTCGGTTTTGACTTGAACCGTTCGCGCGATTTCGGAAATGTCCCGCAACGCGAGAATGCGGCCCCGCTCCGATCGAATCGGGACACCATCCATGTTTGTTGCTTGGGGGAGCATGAAGTCGGATGCCGTTGCAAGGACCACGACGGTGTCCGAGCCGTTTCGGAGTTCGACACGGACTTCGTCGATGCCTCGTTCTCGCGCGGTACGTCGGGAGCCGTTCGTCTGTTCGTCTTCGGCTGCGTTTTTGTTCTCGATGACATCGTCGAGGAATCCGGAGTCGAGCAGGTCCGGATCGAGGATCGTGGAATCACCGGGACGTGGCTCCCGTTTCTTGCCCGACGTCTCGTCGACGATTCTTCCAGGCAACAGCAATCTTTGAAAATCGTGCTGCGGTACGCATTGTTCAACGGGCCGTCCCACCCAGTTGAGTGTATGAGGGGAAGCCTCGGTGTCAGGAGCAACCAAACGTTGCGCGGATGGGTTTGCCAGAACGATTCTTCCGTCCGGGCCCGCGACGATCACGCCTTCCTGAAGTTGAGTCAGCAACGACTCGAACGTCTGCCGTTGATGGTCAATAGTCGTCAGTTGCAGGCTCAGGTGGTCGCGCATTTCGTTCAGCGACTGTGCAAGTTCCGCGATTTCATCGTTGCCGCGGACGCGGGCACGGGCGGAAAGATCGCCGCGCGAGATCCTGCCCGCGATGACGGAAATTCGACGAATCGGAAGCGTCCATAGGCTGGCCAATCCCAAGGCAAAGATGGCTGTCGCCAGGGCGGCGGTGATGGCAATGGTCCAGACAATGCGGCGGTTAGCCTCGGATTGCGCGCCGATCACGCCGGCGCTCAAGGCGGTCCGAACAAATCCGGCCGGTGATGCCTGGTTGCCAATCCGAACGGCCACATGTTTTTGAAGGGTGCCCGTCGCTTCGGACCATCGCGTGGTGATACCGATTCCGTCCAGCCTGGCGATTTCGAGCTCTTCCCGGATGGCCTCCGTTTGTCCGGGAAGCACGCCCATCTGAGAATCAGCGATGATGACGCCGTTCGGGTCAAGAAAAGACACGCGCATGGCCCGATCGGTGCTGCGGCTGGCACGCTGCGCGATCGCTCGCAGTTCATTTGGCGTGGTCTTCGAAAGATGATCCCCGACTTGATTTCGGAGGGCGGTGGCGTGAGCGAGGAGGTTTTGTTCCAGGGAGCGATCACCGAGCCGTTCGAACTCGTGCGTGACGAAGTAGACGCAAACCCCCAGAGCGCCCACAGTCAGGACGACATATCCCAGAAACAGCTTCCAGAAGAGCTTGCTGGGCCTGGGACGGCCACGACTCACATTTCAGCTCCAGGTTGAAGGCGCACGGTATAGCCCACGCCGCGGACGGTCTGGATCAGGCCGGCCGTGTCGCCCAGCTTTTTTCGCAGGGCGGCGATGTGCACGTCGATGGTTCGATCCGTGACAACGGCGCTGGTACCCAATGCGGAATCGATCAACTGTTCCCGACTGAGGACGCGACCACGTGCTGCCAGGAGTTGCCAGAGAATGCCAAACTCTGTTGACGTCAGCGTGACGGGTTTGCCTCGTACCGTCAGTTCATGGCGGCTGCGGTCGAGAGAAATCGGGCCGACGGTCACCGTATCGCCTTCGGAACTCGCAGTTTGCGATCCGACCCTACGGAGCAGCGCTTCCAC
>JBMYUM010000088.1:0-11959 GCA_049605375.1 Phycisphaerae bacterium
ACGTCGAGCAGCAGCTGCGTGATGCGCGAGATCGCTACGCCAATCGGCACAAAGACCTCGACAGCGTGTTCGAACGCCACGCGAAGGACGCACACAAACAGCTACGGCACGCTTACTACAACAACGAAGATGAAGACGGCGTTCCCGTCGTTGCGGATCTTGAGGAATCGCGCCGCCTGCTTGTCGGCGCGTACCTGACGATGGAATACTCCATCGAATCCGTCGCCCTGTTCAACCCGTCCATCGTCCCGCACCCGGACGGCAACACCGACGACGGTCGGTTCATGCTCAGTCTCCGTGCCTGTGGTGAAGGACATGTGTCATCCATCGAATTCCGCGAAGGTTCGATTGCCGATGATGGGACCATCCACGTCGATGAACCGACCGATTTTGCCATTACCGAGCGACCGCAGAAACACCATCAACTCGACAAGAACGTCTTCTACCTGAAGCTGATGGACATGGGCGTGTACGGTACCCTCGCCGTGCAGGTTCTTGACCGCCTCGCCAGCCAGTTCACCTACCGTGATCTGCAGCTGGAACTGAACGACATCAAGATGGCAAACGAGGAGCGTTCAAGCGAGTTGGCCGAGACGATGGAATGGCTCGCACGCTCTTCCTATCATCTTGAGTTTCCCGAAGACTCGGCGATCAGTGAACGCGTCATTTTCCCTGTGACGGAAAACGAAAGCCGTGGCATCGAGGATGCCCGCTTCGTGATGTACACGGGCGACGATGACCAGCGACGCTACTACGCAACCTACACCGCATACAACGGTATCCGTACCCTGCCGCAGATCCTTGAAACCAAGGACTTCCGCAGCTTCAGCATGCACTCGCTCAATGGCTCCTGCGTCCGCAACAAGGGTTTGGCCTTTTTCCCGCGCAAGGTCGGCGGCCGATACATGATGCTGGGGCGGACCGACGGCGAAAACATGTACGTGCTGCGCAGCGATAACCGACTCTTCTGGAACGAGTCGCAGTGCCTGTACACGCCAAAGTACGCCTGGGAGTTTGTGCAAATCGGCAACTGCGGGTCGCCCATCGAAACCGCGGAAGGTTGGCTTGTGCTGACCCACGGCGTCGGCTTCATGCGGGAATACGCGATTGGCGCTCTGCTGCTGGATCTGGAAGACCCGGCACGGGTCATCGGCATCCTGGATCAGCCACTCATTACGCCCGACCCGGATGACCGGGACGGCTACGTCCCCAACGTCGTCTACTCATGCGGTGGAATGGTTGTGAAAGACCAGTTGGTGATTCCCTACGCCGTATCAGACACCTATTCGCGTTTCGCGACCATGCCGATCAACGACCTGCTCAGCTCGATGAAACGAATGTAGGGAAGAAGCGTTCGTCAGGGTGCCAGCGTCGCGGGTCTGACGCGGATGTTGATGACCGGTTGCGGTCCGTCGAATGCGACCAGCCCCTGCCCCGGACGGTCAGCCGTTACTGGCGGCGGGAACACCCACACCGTACGGAGCAATTCTTGGGCGTCGACGGTATTCGCCTGACAACCGACGCATGGCAATGCCGGGTCCTGCGGTAGTTGATCTTCGATATCCTCGAGACTGATTTCGCGATCGAGTGTCAGCGTCTTGCCGATCTGTCCGCCCGAATTCTGACCGATGGGCGTCAGCCTTTCCCGAACCACTTTGTAGACCTGACCATTCACTTCGTCGACGAATCGCGTTCCTTGCTGGAACATGTCAGCAAGCATGATGACCGCACCCGGCGAGGCGCCCCCTGCCCCCTGCACCAAAGATGGCGGCGGGACTTGGACTTCTGTCGGAATGCCTGTTCCCTGCGCTCGCGGCACGATGGAATCCGGCAGTTGAATCTGAACACGCCAGGGTTCCGGCAGCATGACGTCGGATTCAGCCGGCAGTGCGGCGGGGACAACACTCGGGTTCCCCTGCATCAGATAGTTTTCGACTTCACCGTCGCTGTAGTTCGCGTGATAGACATTCGGCGCCGTCGACGGATCCTGCACGGCAAACCGCTGCGTCGCATTCGGTCGTCGCAGGGTCACGTAAAAGAAGTCGAACTCGCGAACATCGTTTTGGGCGGCGACGGCAGCTTGAAGCAGCTCCGCCTCGGTCAATGTGAACTGTTCGCTGCGGGTCGGTCCGACCGGACGACGCAAGCGATGCAGCACAGCCCACGCATAGCGGCGACTGTTGAGCACGTCATCCCATTGCTCATCGATCGTGTTATCGTCGAAGAGCCCTTCCGTATCGACGTTGGTGCGCGGTCGTTGCGGCGGGAACAGCCGATCTTCAAAGCGCACGCGCGGTTGCTGGTAACTGCCCTCACGAATGCCGTAACCATCCGCATAGGTATTGCTCTGCGTTGCCAACCCACCGGGTGGGACGAACAGGAAATCCGGCGGATCGAGGTGCCAGCTGAGGCGATCGCTCTGCCAGGGGAAACTTCGCAACGGAACAAAGCCACGCGGCAGCGGGCTGGTTCCGCCACCCACGCGGAGATTCTCCATGTGGAGCTGGTGAACGCGTGTATCACTGAAAGCGATCAGGAAGTCTTCCTGGTCATTCGCAAGAAGGGTCGTACCAAGCACCATATCGCCGACAAAACTCGTCCCGTTTGTTCCGCCCACACGGGATGAGAGCTTGATGGCACTCTCTGCAGCGCTTTCCATGGACGGCGTACGGGTTGCGTCGGCAAGACTTCGTGCCCGCGAAACCGCAATCGGGAACATCGTGGCGACCATCACCATGCCAAGGCCGAGAATGACAATGGCAATCATCAATTCGATCAGTGAGAAGGCAGATCTTCCGGTCCGAATCATGGTTGGATCTCCACCTCTCCGACCGGACCACGAAGCACGGTGCCTGTCAGTCGATTGATATAGAACGGTTGCGCCGAGCGAAGCAGAAATTCGCGTTTCTGTTCATCGGCCGTATCGCCGAACCCGGCATCTTGAAAGGCCGCGTCGTCATACAGAAGGACACCGTCTACGGATGGGAAATTCACGGCGATACCGTTCTCGTCCGTCACAAGGTCGGGGATCTTGCTGTCCGGTCCTGATGAAACATTCGCGCGCGGGTCCAGCGGAATCTCTGAGCTGCCATCCTTTGGCCAATAATCTTCAACTTCGGCGTTGGACACCGACAGTCCGACACGAAGACCGGTGAAGTCTCCGATTCGGAAACCATCTTCGATCGTGTCCTCATCCTGAATCAGCACATTCCGGCTCACGCGCAGGTAGCCGTCACCGGAGTAAACGAGTGCGAAGAAATTGCGATGCCGTTGGCCGATCTCCGGTTTGACCGCGGTGGTCGGCTCAACAAAGTCGTTGTTGGCGAGTTCGTCGGCGCTGAATACCTCGGCCGGCTTGTCCGCGTCGGGATTGTTGGCATCCAGCTCATTCACGACGTACCGCGGCACCACGCGCAACGGACGCGGTAGTGAATAGTCGCGGTCATCGGTCAGCTTGAAGACGTGTTGCCAGACGACATCTTCCGGCTTGGCCTGCTCAATCGAGTGGACCCGTTGCACGCCATCCTGATCGACATAGAAGAATAAGCCGCTGTCGAGACCGTCGGGGCGGACCGCACGCGATCGGGCGAGCGTGAGCATGCCCTGGATGGTATTTTCCGCTTCTGACGTTTTTCGTTCTTCCCACAGCGTTGTGACGGCGGGGACGGTAACGCCCACGAGGATGACGATGATGGAAATGACGACGATCAGCTCAACCAGGGTAAAACCGGTTCGCCGGGACCTGCTGGTGCAGTTCCCATTGCCACCGGTGGTTGCTTTCAGCTGTCGGAATGCACTCATCGTCACCATTCTCCCGGGAGCCTGTCTCGCGCATGCGGCGCGCAAATCCCGTGTCCTTGGCCCTGAAACCCATCCAGCGTGCTCAAAAACGCGTTTTTGAGCGATTGCTGCGTATCACTTGCGAGCCATCAGCGACTTCCACGGCGGAATTTGTCGCGCAATGTCTCGTCAGCATAAATATTGTCATCGTTAAGTGGGCTATCAACCAAATTGTTGTCAACAAAATCGTCAACGACCGTCGACGGTTGGCCCCCGCTGCCACCGGCACGTCCTGCGAGGACGATCTGCTCATCCAACTGGTCCCTGCCATTGGGACCGTAGGAAAAAACGATCGGACGGGCACCATTCAGACCGATGAGCGTCGTCGAGGCTTCGTTCCAGTTCGGATGATTGGACGACGTCGTTTCGACGTTGGTGCCCTCGACGCTGAAATCACGCTGGGCCATGTACGATAACGGAGTCTGCCAGTTGTCGACGACGTATCGCAGCGGCTGGTCGATCATCTCGTCGTAGGTCTGGTTGTCATTGCGGTCCAGGAAGAGCAACGGGATGCCCTCCGGGGTTTGCGGCACAATGATGTTTTCCGCCGGGAGTTTGTCGATCATCATGCGAGATTCATCCCCGAACAGGTCGAACGCGAGCATCATCGCGGCGATGTCTCGATTCCCTTCTGCACGAAGTTGATCATTCGCATAGGGCGTCGTCTGCCAGGTCATGGGATCGAAACTGGTCCCGCCGGTACCACCGGTGACGACTCTGCCGTCACCCGGCACCAACGCTTTGTTGCTGTTGGGAAGGGTCGGGATACCGCTGACGAAGACTTCAATTTCATCCGGCGGGAAGTAACCGTAACGATCTTTGTAGGCCGACCGGCGCGCGAGCGTGGGATTACCCTTCTGCCGTTGGGAGAATTCACCCAGGGCGTTGTCGATCACGGAGATGATCATCCGGGTGTTCTGGGCTCGCCCCCGTTGGATGACGGCGTTGCCGGCCACAAGGAGGGCACCAGCCAGGACAGCGATGATTCCGACCACGACCATCAACTCGATCATGGTAAATGCGGGCTGACGGAACTTAGTCATTGTTGCGCTGCCAGTTCGTGATGTCGTCTTCCGTGCCGTAGAGACCATCTGCACCGGCACTGATCAGGAGGAACGTGTCCTTGTTTACAGGAATATTTCGACCGCGGCTGGCGGGATCAAGGATGTAGGTCGTCATCGTATCGTCGTATGCCGCCGTGGTGTAAATCTGGTTCTTGCCGGTGTTGGCATCGATTTCAGCGACCTGCGGTACGGCAGCTGTCGGCAGGCCCATCGGGTGGACGAAATTCTGATTCGGCAGAGGACCGGTACCGAAATCGCATCCGATCCGCTGGAAGGTCGATGAATTCGAGCCGGTGATGATGGCGTTATCTTCCTGGCGGTAGATCGGCGGAATCTGGCTGCTGCCGCTGGTGTCACCCGTGACGAGTCGTGCCGCTTTGTTGGCACGGTAGTACAAAATGGGATGATCCCACGGATCAGTGAAGAGGAACTGACCGAGAGTACCGAACCGGGTGTCGGTGTTGCCGGAGTAGTTGTTATCGACGCTGATGATCTTTCCGCTGTTCAGCAGCGCGCCGAGCGTCGTGCTACGCTGTTTTACATCGTCATCGACGAAGCCGGCCTCGTAACGGCGACGCTTGGCTTCACCCGTAGCCGGATCAAGTTCGTAGGCGTTGCCCTGCGATCGACCGGTGTTGTTGGACCAGATGCCATCACGATCGAGATCGACGAAACCGGTCGGCCCCAAGCCGTCGGCACCGAGCATCGCCTGGTAGAGCAGGTGCGCGCCGGAAACGTCAATAGCGTTCGCGGTGTCCGCGAGCGGGTCATCGATCTGCGCCTTGTTCGGACCATCACTGGCGGAAGGCGGATAGAAACCGCCGAACGTCTGATCACTTCGGAACAGCTCGATGCCTTGTTCGAGAGCCGTGATCAAAGCAGCCGCAGACGTATTCTTCGCGGTGGTACGAACTGCCGTGATACTCGGGATCAGGATTCCGACCAGAACGGCGATGATCGCAATAACCACCAGCAGTTCGACGAGGGTAAAGGCCTGCTTTTGTCTTGGGGATCTCATCATGGGTGAACCTGTCTTCGTTGACATTTCTCTTTCCAAGCCGCCGGTGTGCGGCGTTTTTTTTGTTCGTAACGCGTAGATGATGGTACGACGACGTTCTGTTTTGTCCGGGTCTCGCTCATCGGAGCCGTGCGCAACGGCCCCGAGACCATTCTACTCAACTGACAAATTACTCAACTGACAATGGGAAGTTGGTGATGTCGTCCGGGGTACCATAGATAGCATCAGCGCCGGCGCTGATCAGGATGAAGCGTTTCGGATTGACCGGCCTGAGTGGAAGCTGCGTGGTCGGCTGGACCGTTCCTTCTTCCATTTGTTTGCGATACTGCCGATCAAGAATGAAGGTGGCAAATGTGTCGCGATTCTGATCTTCGAGGATCTGATTGGCGTCAAGCATGTGACCGGAGAGTGCGATCTTGTGATTCTCGTTGCCCTGAAATTTCCAACCGGCTGGATTGCTGTCATCGCCGGTGAAGAGCTTGTTGTCTTCGTGGAAGTAGATGGGCGGGCCCATTGCGTAGCTGTTGTTCTGATCGCGTCGCTGCTCCACCATGTTTCGAGGTTTTCCAAATCGGTTGGCCGCGTAGTAGAGGATGGGCTGATCGAACGAATCAACAAAGACCGGCAATCGTGCCACGTCGTCGAATGACGGCGACAGGGCTTCGTTCGGGCGCCCGCGAAGGTCTTTCGTCAATACCGTCTTGACGACACCCGGTTCGATGTAGAGGTCGGCACGTGGGATGATCTCGAAGCTGCTGTCCTGCAGTGGATCTGCGCTGTACCAGCGGTCCGGCTGCGTGACCAGCGACGCCGGTACGTTCTTTCGTGGCACATAACCTTGTTGATCAACGCCCATCAGCATGGCCGGGAGCCAATGTGCACCGTTGGCCGGTGCCGGCTGGCCGTTTTCGACAAAGGGAAATTCACCAAGGAAGGGATCGAAGGTCGCGTTGCGGATCGGCGGATGCGCGAACGACGTCGGGTAACCGCTTGTCTGCGGGAAATCGCGTTCGTTGTCGTTCTTGAACAGCTCCAGGGTCTGCTCAAGTGACTTCTTTACCGTGTTATCGGTCGTCGCCTTCTTGGCCGCCACGCGTGCGCGGGACAGTGACGGAATAAGGATGGCGATCAGGAGCGAGATGATAAAGACAACGGTCAGCAGCTCAACGAGCGAAAAGGCCGACGCGCGCCGGTGTCTGATTTCTGAAGGTTCAACCTGCACGCGAGCGTTCATCATCCAATATCTCCTTGCTGTTCCCCACCGCGGCTGTTCCCCATCGGGCTGTTCCCCATCTGGGCTGCTTGCCGTGGTCGAGTCATCATGATCGAATCGTGAATGGGAAAATCAACGGCGCCCCACCACACTGGTGCTGCGGCGCTAGTTTCCCTCAAGCTGAGGCCGACTTGCCCCGGCTGACGCATTCAAGGCCTTCGGCTCCTCTTGTGGAGGGCCGATGTGACCGCGACTGCTGGTTGGGCTTTACCCTTCAAACCAAAACGCTGCCGCACAGCAGTCGCTACGGCAGCGTTGAGTTACTTGTTACGAACTTCGTGAGGCTTCCGCCTAGTCGCCACCCTGGACCGACTGAATCAGCGACACCAGCGGAAGGAAGAGGGCAAGCACGATAAAGCCCACGATTCCCCCGAGCATGATGACCATGATCGGTTCCAGAAGCGACACAAGACTCTCAATCACGACGTCGACTTCTTCGTCGTAGTTGTCAGCGATCTTCAAGAGCATTTTATCGAGTTCACCCGTCTCTTCACCCACGTCGACCATGTTCACCACCAGGGTGTCGACGACTTTCGTGGCGCGGAGCGGGCTTGCGAAGCTATCACCTTCACGGATGGAGTCGTGCACCCGTTCCATGGCACGGGCGTAGACCTCGTTACCGGCGGTGTCACGCGTGATGTTGATGGCATCCAGAATGGGCACACCGGCGTTGATCAGCGTTCCCAGTGTTCGGGCAAAACGAGCCACGGCCGTCTTCTTCACAAGCATGCCGAGAATCGGAATGCGCATGGCGATAAAGTCGGTCGCAAAGCGCCCCCCTTTCGAACTTCGTATGAGTTTGAAGAGAATGAGGGCAACAAAGGGCGAGGCAATAATGACCAGCCATCCGGGCAGAGGTTTGCCTCCGACAAACCACGTTGAAAGATTCAGCAGAATCATGGTGATGCCGGGAAGCTTGATACCGAAGTCGTTGAAGATGTCCTTAAACTTCGGAATCACGAAGTACATGATACCGCCCACGATACCGAAGGCGAACATGACGACGACCACCGGATAAACCATGGCACCGATGATCTTGCGCTTCAGTTTCTGTGCCTTTTCCATGAAGTCGGCAAGACGCTGAAGAATGACATCGAGGACACCACCGGTCTCGCCGGCGGCCACCATGTTGACGTAAAGTCGGTCGAATGCCTTGGGGTGCTTGGCGAGGGCTTCCGAGAGGGTGGACCCACCTTCGATGTCATCGGCAAGCGAACGCAAGACGCGTTTCAGACCGCCCGGTTTCTGCTGCTCTTCGAGAATGTTCAACGAGCGAAGAATCGGGAGGCCTGCGTCCTGCAGTGTGGAGAGCTGACGGGTGAACTGGGTTGAGGCCGAAACCCCGACGCGCCCGGTTCCGCCGCCCTTTTGGGCTGCGCTTTCCGCCTTTGCCTTGGAAGCGCCTTTTTCACGAATTCGCGTGGGGTAATAGCCCAGGTTTCTGATTTTCGCGAGGGCGTCTTCGGTCGAAATCGCATCGATTTCGTCCTTTACCTCCTGGCCAGCCTGATTCATGGCCTCGTATGCAAATGTCGCCATTGCAGCTTCCTCTCAGGTAGTCCTTCGCTCTTGCGGCGTCACCCCGAACGTGCCGGATGGGCTCGATGCCCCGGCGTACGTCCCGGCGCCGCAGTTACCGGTCGGATTTCCCTATTGTTGGCAAGTCGCCAGCTCGTCTCAACCTTTTACCCGGAATCGGGAGAAAGTTGTGCGAACGCGGCATGCCCGGACTCAGATTCCGGCCAGCGCGGAACCACTTTATTCTTCGAAGACGGTTTCCTTCACGACCTCGTCGATGGTGGAAACACCGTCATAGATGGCCATCAGGCCCGATTCACGGAGCGTACGCATGCCGCGTTTGATGGACTCGCGGCGGATGACAGCGGTCGAGGCGCTTTCCATGATGAGGTCACGGATGCGGTCATCCATCACCATCATTTCGTACAGGCCGGTACGCCCTCGATATCCTGTGTTGTTGCAGTAGTCGCACCCCTTGCCGTAGTAGAATTTGCGATCCCCCACATCTTCCGGCTTAAGTGACAGCTCCATCAACTGTTCTTCCGTCGGCTCGTATTCGGCTTTGCAGCTCGTGCAAATGCGACGAACGAGACGCTGAGCGATGACCGCTTCAAGTGTTGCTGTAATAAGGAAGCTTTCAACGCCAAGGTCCAGCAAACGTGCGATGGCTGACGGAGCATCGTTCGTGTGAAGCGTTGTCAGTACCAAGTGTCCAGTCAATGCGGCCTGGACACTGATTTGTCCGGTTTCGAGGTCTCGAACCTCCCCCACCAGGATGACGTCAGGGTCTTGTCGCAGGAAGCTTCGCAGGGCACGCCCGAAGGTCAGTCCCACTTCCGGGCGCACCTGGACCTGCACGAGGCCATCGATGTCATACTCGACGGGGTCTTCGGCGGTGAGAACTTTGACTTTCGGGTCGTTGAGTTCCTGGAGGGCGGCGTAGAGCGTGGTCGTTTTGCCGGAACCGGTCGGGCCGGTGTTCACCACAATTCCGTTCGGTTTATGGATGAGCTGGCGGAAGACGTTGAGGTCGTCGTCGCGCATCCCGATCTTGTCGAGGCTGAGCTGCACGTTGGATCGGTCAAGCACACGAAGCACGACGCTTTCGCCGAACAGCGTGGGCAGCACGGAGACACGCAGGTCGATCGGCATGCCTTTGAGCTGCAGCTCGATACGACCGTCTTGCGGCAATCGACGCTCGGCGATGTCGAGGTTCGACATAACTTTGATACGAGAGGCGATGGCCATGGCGACGTAGCGAGGCGGCGGCACCATGTCGTAGAGCACGCCGTCAATTCGGTATCGAAGCTTGAAGTCTTCCTCGAACGGCTCGAAGTGAATATCGCTGGCCTTGTCCTTAATCGCCTGCAGCAGAACGAGGTTGAGGAGTTTCTTGACCGGATTCGACTCCATCATCTCCTTGAGTTCGGCGAGGTCGATACTGTCGCCGCGCCCCTGGAACTTGGCGAGATCTTCGTCGTCGCTGAGTTCATCGATGAGGTTGGTGATCGAGTCCATTTCCCCTTCCGGGAAATAGCGGTCGAGTCCGGCCTGGAGATCGGCGGCGGAGCAGAGCGACGCCTTGATCTGGTAGCCCAGCAGGGTCTGCAGGTCGTCGGTGGCGACGAAGTTGTCCGGGTTGTCCATGGCCAGCGAGAGTGTGTTGCTGCCCGCATCAAATTCGTAGGGTACCACGCGATAGGTATTGGCCATCTGGGCCGTCATGGTCGCGATGGCTTCTGGCGGCACGTCGATTTTGCCCAGACTGACGGTTGCCATACCGGATTGCGCAGCGAGGGCGATGTTGAGTTCCTCTTCGGTGATATGGCCGAGTTCGACCAGGATCTTACCGATGGGACCGCGCTGCTTTTTCTGGATATCGAGCGCCTCATGAACCTGGGAGCGTCGGAGTTTTCCCATCTTGATGAGAATACGTCCGAGCTGTCGTCCACGGAGCTGCTCGATGGCAGGCATTTTTCGGGTGCTCACTTTTCCTTTTCTCCCTCAGTCGGCGGGCCCATCGCACTGACGTCGAGGCCTCGCCTGTGGGCATCGATCTTATCCTGCATCGGACCGGGGTGACGCGAACGGTCGACACAGTCCTCAGCGTTCACCCAACCTTTTTCGTAGAGTGACCAGAGGTGCTCATCCAAGAGCTGCATGCCGTATTTCTTTCCGGTCTGAATCGCTGAGTCAATTCGGTAGGTTTTGTTCTCGCGAATCAGGTTCGAAATAGCGGGCGTTGTGACCATGAACTCGTATGCCGCGACCATGCCCTTCGGCTGCCGTGGCATCAACGCCTGCGACAGCGTGGCGATCAGGTTCGTCGAAAGCTGCACGCGAATCTGTTCCTGCTGGTTCGTGGGGAAGGCATCGACAAGACGGTTGATGGTACCCTGGCACCCGGTGGTGTGCAGCGTGCTGAACACAAGGTGACCGGTTTCGGCGGCAGCCACTGCGGACTCGATGGTTTCAAGGTCACGAAGCTCACCGACGAGAATCACGTCCGGGTCCTGGCGCAGCACGCGTCGCAGTGCTTCCGAGAAGCTGGGCACGTCGATACCGATTTCGCGCTGGTTGATGACCGACTTCTTATGATTGTGGTAATACTCGACCGGGTCTTCCATCGTCACGATGTGCCGGTCGAGGTTGGTGTTGATGAAGTCGATCATGCTTGCGAGCGTGGTCGTTTTGCCGGAACCGGTCGGGCCGGTGACGAGGAACATGCCACGCGGACGTCGGCACAACGCGCGACAGACCTGCGGCAGGCCGATTTCATCGAAGCTGAGCAGGCGCGAGGGAATCAGTCGCAGCACGTGTGCGATGTTGCCCTTCTGCTTGAAGATGGCCACGCGGAATCGACCGGCGTCGCCAAACGCAAAACCGAAGTCAGTCCCGCCTTCTTCCTGGAGTTCCTGCTGGTTTCGCTCCGGCGTGATCGCCTTCATGAGCGCGGTGGTGTCTTCAGGCGTCAGGGTTTTGGTTTCAAGCGGCCTCATGTGCCCGTGCAGGCGGATGACTGGTGGACGCCCCACGGTGAGGTGGAGGTCGGACGCGCCGGTCTTGATCACGGTCTCGAGCAAGCGATCAATATGAACTGTAGCCATAGCTGGGGTCCTTGGTCAGGTTTACTCTTCCACGACACCTTCGGCCTGGGTCACACGCAGAAGCTCATCGGGCGTGGTGACGCCCCCGAGGATTTTTGCGCGGCCGTCTTCGACCAGTGTCTTCATGCCCGCTGCCCGT
>JBMYUM010000089.1:0-11938 GCA_049605375.1 Phycisphaerae bacterium
CCACGCCAACGTTGCCGAAGTGAGTGAGGATGCGAACCGGGTGCATGGATCGTCGCTTGCGAGGGGGATGCCTTGCGATTCCAAGGTTGACCGCCGCCCGTCTACTCAGCCTGCAGGGCAGCATGGATGGCTGCTTCGATTGCGTCGAATTCTTCATCGGCGATCGTTCGCAAGTCGAAACAAATCGCATCTTCCTGGATCTTGGAAATGACCGGCATCGGTGCCAGACGCATGGCCTTCCCACAGCCCGTGACGGATTGCGACCGCGGTCGCCAGGTCACCGCTACGGAGTCCATGGCCCGTTGAGGCAGCGTGCCACCACCGGCAAAAGATGTTGTAGAGCAGATAAGGAACTCTTCATCGGGGAGACTGGATTGCAGTTGCTCAAGTAGTCGCTGGGCGCGGGCGAGAAGCTCATCGGTTGACGCGGCCAGCATCCGAAGTGTTGGAATGGAGGCGCCTGCGGTTTGCACATCCTCATAAGCCGCCAGCGTGGCCTCCAATGCGAGCAGGACCAACTTATCGAGCCGATACGTTCGCATCAGCGGGTTTTTTTCCACTCGCTTCATGAGTTCCCTGGAGCCGACAATGATCCCACATTGCGGTCCGCCCAGCAGCTTGTCGCCGGAAAAACAGATCAGGTCCGCGCCGGATGTGATTGACGCTGCGACGGTCGGTTCATCGTCGAATCCGAACTGTGCCGGGTCGATTAGTGCGCCGCTGCCGATGTCATCGAAGGTCAGTACGCCACGTTCTCGACCAAGAGAAACCAGTTCACTCATGCTGGTGGATTCGGTGAATCCGATGACCCTGTAGTTGCTGGTGTGCGCCTTGAGCAGCATACCTGTTTCTTCATTGATGGCGTTCGCATAGTCGGAAAGGCGCGTGCGGTTGGTTGTGCCGACTTCGCGAAGTGTCACGCCGCTGGCTCGCATGATGTCCGGCAGGCGGTAGCTGCCACCGATCTCGATCAGTTCACCCCGCGAAACCACGACTTCTTTGCCCGCCGCGAAGGTTTGAAGAACCAACAGGGTCGCCGCAGCGTTGTTGTTGACCACGACCGCCGCTTCGGCACCCGTGATCCGTGCGATTCGAGCTGACACATGGTCCATGCGACGCCCGCGCTGTCCGCTCTCCAGATCAAATTCAAGATTGCAGTAGCCGGTAGCATTCTCTTGCAGGGCTGAAACAGCACGATCACTCAAAGGGGCGCGACCAAGTCCGGTGTGAAGTACGATGCCGGTGGCGTTCACCACGCGTCGCAGTGAAACCGACTGGCGTTGCGCAGCCGTTTCCCCGGCGAGCTTCAGAATGAGCTCTTCCGACGGAATCGACGACTGATTTCCTGCCAGAATTTCCTTGCGCAACGAAGCCAGTGTCGCGCGAATGGCATCTACGACGATCGAATGCGGCGTCTGGGAAAGCTCATCGTTTGACGATGTGGCTTCCAGCAGGCGTGTGACCGACGGCAATTGCTGCAAGAGGGTCTGTTGATCAGAGGTCAAGGCCATGGCACACCTGTCTATCAAATCGTCTCATGAGACATCGTTGGTCAATACGCGTTCGTCGCCCTGGCGTTTCGTGAATTTCTCGCGATCCAGAAACTCCAGATAGGGTACCACATGCTTTCGGCTCGATTCGATGCGTTCGCGAAACGATGCCACGGTCACCCCGCCGGACTCTCTTATCATATCGGTCAGAATACGGCGGAGTGCCTGATCGGCGTCGTAGTCCATATAAGTATCGCCATCGATGTGGACCAGGAGCCCCATCGCGACCGCCAGATCGGCCAGGCGACGCGTTCGCTTCTTTTCGATTTTCTGGGCGGATGCCAGTTTGTCCAATGCCTTCGGACGCGGGCCAGCGTCCCGTAGCTCCGCAATGATGGCATCAAAAATCTTCTCATCGGCCCCCGTCAACGTGGGGGCGAACTCGGGATGGCAAACAAAACGACCGAATGTCTTCAACACTTTCTTCTTGATCAGGTGGTCAGCGACAGGTTTTGCCAGGGTTTTGCCCGCAAGGCGTTCGATCCACCCGATGATGGCCTCCATCGGTCGTCCCGGTAGCTCAGGGTGTTCACGATGCCAGCGTGCCAACCGACCTGCGACCAAGGTGCCCGTATCATCGAGTACGCTTGGCACTACGGCATGCGATGTTCCGGGGACCTTCTTGAATTCCCCCTTCTTCTGGAGCGTTTCGAGCAGAGACGGAATCTCTTCGAGGTCGACGCCTGTCATCGCGGCGAGGCGCAGCTGATCGGGGGGTTCGAATCCGGCGAGTCGAAGCACGGCGAGCATTTTCGAAGGTGCGTCGCCATCCCGCAGTGTGACGAGCGTCTCCAATTCGCGATCGCCCAGCTTCCGACGGGGATTCGGCATGAGTACGACGCCACCACCGATGGTGCGGCTTGCGTTCTCGTCACGAAGAATGAAGCGACGGCCGTTGACACCCAGTAGCGGTTCGCCGGCTCGTAATTGTGCGAAACAGCTTTCGCCGGGCGCGAGCGATGCTCGATCGGCCAGAATGACACGCACCCGAACTTCTCGGGTGCCCATGGCCATCCGGGCGATTGATGCCGACGGCAACGCGCGACCGGTACTGGTGAGCAACGAAATCTCAGTGTTTACCATGCGAGACGGCATGACGTAGCCCGATGACGCCAATTCGTCGCCGCGCGTGACATCGTCCTTGTCGACTCCACCAAGGTTGATCGCGCCGCGCTGGCTTTGGGAAAGTTGGGGTTCGCTGGAACCGTGAGACTGAAGATCGCGGACGCGGCAGGGTCGTCCGGATGGGAGGATTGTGAGGGTATCGCCCTCTGTGATCCGGCCACGCTGGACGGAGCCTGTCACCACGGTCCCCCGTCCGGCAACGGTGAAAACGCGATCGATGGCCATGTGGAACGGCGGACTTGATGGACGCATGGCGCTCCGCTCAGCCCCCTTGACGATCTCCGACCTCAGTTCCTCCAATCCTTCACCGGTCACCGACGATACGCAGATGATGGGGGAGCCGGTCATGGAAGTTTCAGCCAAGAGGGACTCCACTTCGTCGGCCACGAGTGCGGCCATGTCTTCGTCAACCATGTCGATCTTCGTCACGGCGACGACGACGGATGAAACGCCAAGCAACTGAAGGATCTCGACGTGCTCGATCGTCTGCGGCATGACAGAGTCGTCGGCAGCGACCACGAGCAGCGCGACGTCGATTCCTGATGCGCCGGCGACCATGGTCCGTACGAATTTCTCATGGCCGGGAACGTCCACGACACCGAAACGGGTGGTGCCGATCTCCAGCGATGCGAAACCGAGTTCGATGGTCATGCCGCGCGCCTTTTCCTCGGGAAGGCGATCTGTATCCGTCCCGGTAAGGGCGCGAATGAGCGAGGTCTTTCCATGATCAATGTGGCCGGCGGTGCCCAGAAGGAAATGGCGCACTTGTCCGCCAGGGGGCGCAGTATCCTGTGATTGTGCGTCGTGTGCCATGCGTCGGTGGTTCCTCGGCGGTGAATACCCCGGTGTGTTCCGGCAAGCCTGCCATTATCCGTACGTGGAAGTGTACGGGCAAGTCCGGCTGATTTCTGACGGGGCTTTGACCGTGCCTCATAGATTCGATAGAAGCGTCATCATGCCCAGATTAGCAATTCGAGGACTGGTGAAACTGGCTGACGAGGTGCGGCAATCGCTTTCGCGACCCGCGTCACCGCAGTCGGTCGTCAAGGTTCGCAGCCGTGTTGGGCATGCGTTGCAGCAGCTGGACGCCATTCTTCTGGAGCACAGGGCGGGCTTGCATCATATCGGGCGTCCATCACGGAACGCCGTTAAATTCCTGCGGCAGATTGACTGGGATCGGCAGTTGGCGCTTGCGGTTCAGGCTGAGGCTGAGGGTGGTGTATCACATGAGGACGGTCCGGCGGCTGGATCAGTTTCGCTGCCGGGCGTGCGTCGTGACCTCGAGGCATGGCTCAATTTTCTGGTTGCCGAGCGAGAGCAGGTATTCAACACGAAAGCGGGTTGTGATCTTCGCTCTCGACTGATGGACGTCGTTCGTCGCGCGGACGAAATGCTCGGTCGACGGGGGTTAGCGTATCACCATTTGCGGGATGAATCCCGGGCATATCTCGGGTGGTGCCGCTACGTTGCCAGGCTGAGCGGTAAGCGGCGATACCTGCGTGCCGTGGAGCGTTTGTTCCGTCATCTTGGATCGAATGATGGCAGAAAAGGCGCAGGACAGATCGAATTGGTAGGCCGTGCGTTGCAAGGCTATCCCGATGTTCAGTTTCGGCCGATGGCCGGTCTCTATCGCTGCACCTTTGGACGACGCGCGGCTGACAAGCGACGCGTGGTTCTTGCCATGCCAACGCCGATGATCGCATTCCGCGATCACGAGATGCGAGCCATGGCGGATTGGCTTCGTGGTGATTCGTCCGCCAAGCATGCGGTGGTCGAAGCGACGAGGACGCGTCGGTACCAACGTCTTGTTCATCTGCTTGAACTTCGGCATACCGAGACGGCAGCCGGTGGCATGTATCACGATTTGGACGCAGCGTTTCAGCGCGTCAATGCACTGTATTTCAAGGGGGAATTGACTGCGAGCGGTTTGCGCTGGGGGAAGTTGGCCGGGGGGAATCACTTTGGATTTTATCGCAGCGCGACGGACACCATTCTGATCAGTGCGACGTTGGATTCCGCCGACGTGCCGGCATACGTGGTTGACTTTGTGGTCTACCATGAGTGTCTGCACAAGGTGATGGGTTCGGAACGGGCGGGAAGCGTGACGCGTGCACATTCCCCCGCGTTCCGCCAGCGCGAACGTGCGTTTCGTCAGTACGCACAGGCTGAGAAAGCGCTGCAGCAAATCGCACGTCGACGGCGATAACGCGGCGCTTCAGGTGGTGTTACCCGCTCTTCGAGTTTCCACAGGTTTTCCCGTATGCGGCGAGCGGTCGGGCCGAGTTATTCACAAGTCGCCCACGTTAGTGATGAAGTTCGTGTCAAATGCGACATCTTTCTTCTTGCATCGCGCTCCGCACGTACTAAGCTTAGGTATTCACAGCACGGACGCTTTTCAAACCTACTCGCAACTGGAGGCGAATCCCATGGCACGTCGCCGAAGATACCGACCGGCGTATCGACGAAACCGTCGCGGCATACCTGTTGGCCGCTATGTTTTTCTATTTCTCGCTCTGGCAACCGCCATCTGGTGGATGCTTCCCAGCTCCAGTGAAGATGCGGAGATCGGTGATACCGAAAGTGTGATTGCCAGCAGTGCAGCGCCGGAAAGTAAGCTCCTGGCGGCCACGAAGGGTGATGGTGCGAGCGATGATGTTGATCTTCGGGATCGCAAGTCGCGACGCGAGCGCCGTCGGCAGTTGGGTCAGGCATCAAAGTCTTCGGAACGTGGGACGGCGAGCGCGGGTGAAGCTGCGAAGAATGTGCCGGTTGGCGAGGTCCCGCGTGCTGAAAGTATGCAGGCAGCGGGTGGGGGCGCATCGCCTCAGCTCTCGACGCCTGTGTCAGGAGATGCCGGCACGCCGTCGCAGGCGCAACTTGTCAGCAATCCTTCGGATTGGCTCCAGCGATTTCGCGCGGGTGAGCAGGCACAATCCAGCGGTGATCTGATTGCCGCGCGTTCACATTTCAGTGCGGCGATGCTGGCCGGGGCAACGGGTGAGAAACGCATGCAACTCCGCGGCCTGCTCACCGAGATCGGCAACCAGACGATCTTCTCCAATCGATTGATGAAGGGGGATACGTTGGTTGAGCGCTATACCATTCGCACCGGGGATTCGCTTGGTAAAATTGCCAAGAAGTATCAGATCACGCCGGAGTTGATCGCCAGCATCAACGGTATTCAGAACATGAACATGATTCGTGCCGGTCAGGACATCAAGGTGATCCGCGGTCCTTTCCGGGCTTTGGTCTACAAGAGCGATCATGGCATGGATCTTTATCTCGGCGATACGTACGCCAGGCACTATCCCGTCGGGCTCGGGGCGGACGACGGTACGCCGACCGGCAAATGGAAAGTGGGAACGAAGCTGGTCAATCCGACCTATTACCCTCCGCGCGGCGGCAAGATCATCGCCGCTGATGATCCCGAAAACCCGCTCGGCGAGCATTGGATTGCCCTGCATGGGATCGACGGTGACGCCGTTGGTGCTACACGCTACGGCATCCACGGTACGATTGAAGAGGAGAGCATCGGCAGAGATGCATCGATGGGTTGCATTCGGATGTACAACACCGATGTTGCCGTTGTTTATACACTCCTCGTGAAAGATCATTCGATTATCGAAGTGCTGAATTAAATTGGGAGGGGGGAAGCGTGGCTTGGATCAAACAGATCAGCGATGACGAGGCGGAAGGGCGTTTGGCTCGTATTTTTGAATCGTCGAAGAAGCGAGCAGGGCGCGTCTTCAATATCCTTCGCGTGCAGAGTCAGAATGCGGAATCGCTCCAGGCCGGGCTCGGGCTCTATCAGTCGATCATGTTTGGTGAGTCGCCGTTGACCCGTGGTCAGCGTGAGATGATGGCGGTCGTGGTTTCAAGGGCGAACAACTGCCACTACTGAACGGTCGCGCATGCCTGGGACCTCCGTGCTGAGGTCGACGATGAAGAGTGGGTGCAGACGATCGTGAAAGACTACCGGGACGCGACGATGTCCGACCCGGATCGAGCCCTTTGTGATTATGCCCTGAAATTGACACTCACGCCTGGCGAGATGGTTGAAGCCGATGTGGCGTCACTTCGCTCGGTCGGCTTTGACGATCGAGCAATCCACGACGCCGCACAGACGATTGCCTATTTTAATTACATCAACCGCATTGCCGACGGCCTGCACGTCGATCTCGAAGCTGAGATGCCACCGGCAAAATAGTCGACGGGTGCTGGTCGTGGGTCTTGGTTGCGTGCCGTTTTGAATCCGACTTCGATCGACCGCAAGCGGTGCTTTCGTGTCGGTCGGATATCCTGTGTCGGCGATGCGAGCTTCATCAGGTTCTCGATCTTCGACGCGAATTCCAATCATCGCTTACCGCCGGGTTGCAGGAACGGGCGGACCTTGTTTCACGCATGACAAATCGATGGCTGTGTCCATGATTCGGCCTGTGTCGAGCGTTGCTCAAGGTCGCCGGTTCCGACCCTTGCCAGTTGATTTTCCAACCGCAGCCAGATAGGGTGGGATCATGCCCAAAACGTCCTGCAGGTACCGTTGCAGGCGGTTCACGCTTGCGCTGGTAGGCTGGGCTGGCCGTTGCCGACTACAATGCACTGGCCGATCGATGCGGGTCGATGACCCTTTCGAAGCAGGACTATTCGAAACATGAGCCCGGAGAAGAGATGATGAGTGTTGTGCCGCACACCGAATTCGAAGCTATCGCAGCCTGTGACCCGGACGTTCTGGCAGCGGTTCAAGACGAGGTTCGCCGTCAGCAGCAAACCATCGAACTCATCGCCTCTGAAAACCACGTGTCGCGTGCGGTGATGGAAGCCGTCGGCTCCGTCTTCACGAACAAGTATGCCGAAGGGTACCCGGGCAAGCGGTACTATGGTGGCTGCCGAAACATGGATACGGTGGAGGACCTGGCCCGCAATCGCCTCAAGGACCTGTTCAAGTGCGACCATTGCAATGTGCAGCCACATTCAGGTGCGAATGCCAACACGGCCGTCTTCCTCGCCTGTCTGCAGCCGGGCGATACGATTCTTTCGCTGGATCTTGCCCATGGCGGTCACCTGTCGCACGGCTTGAAGGTCAACATCAGCGGTCTCCTCTACAACATCGTTTCCTATGGCGTTGATAAAGAGACTGGCCTCTTTGACTATGACGAAATTCAACGTCTTGCTGAAGAGCACAAGCCGAAGTTGATCATCTCCGGAGCGTCCGCTTATCCGCGAACCATTGATTTTGAGCGTTTTGGCGCGATCGCAAAGAGCGTCGGAGCGCTTCATCTGGCTGACATTGCTCATATTGCCGGGCTGGTGGCGGCCGGTGTTCATCCGAGCCCGGTGCCGCATGCTGACTTCGTAACCAGCACGACGCACAAGACCCTTCGCGGTCCGCGTGGTGGTTTGATCATGTGCACGGAAGAGTGGCAGAAGAAGATTGACTCACGGGTTTTTCCGGGAAGCCAGGGTGGTCCATTGATGCATGTGATCGTGGGCAAGGCGGTGGCTTTCGGTGAGGCGTTGAAGCCGGAATTCAAGACCTACCAGGAGCAGATTCTGAAGAATGCCAAGGCGTTGGCTGACGCGTTGATGGGGCATGGCAATCGAATCGTGTCCGGCGGTACGGATAATCATCTGATGCTTCTCGACCTTCGTCCTGCCTATCCGGATGTGACCGGCGCGCAGGCGGAATCCTGGCTTGTTGAAGCGGGTATTGTAACGAACAAGAACATGATTCCGTTTGATGAGCGTAAGCCGACGCAGACGAGTGGTCTTCGACTCGGCACTCCCGCAGCGACAACACGGGGAATGAAAGAACCTGAAATGGCGATGATTGCCGGATTTATCGATCGCACGCTTCGCAGTGAGGGGGATGCATCGGTCATGGCGGACGTAAATCGCGAGGTTGTTTCGCTTTGCGAGAAATTCCCTCTGCACGGCTAAGAAAAACCCGCATATCCTGACCAGTCGTTATGTCTACCGGCTTGTCGTTGTTCCCTCTTTTGACACGTGCCCGCTTGGGCTCGGAAAGATGGGATAGGATGTTTGACAGCCTCCGGATACTGGGTTAGATTCCACGTAAGTCGTCAGGAGGCTTTGGCATCGATCGCAACTATCACCATTGCTCGTGTCACCCGATCATTCTGACGGTATTCCGCGTCGACATTCAACAGGAAGGGAAAGAAGTCACTATGACTGCGCAAAAGGGCTGAAATACGCCTGGAGCTTCCTGTGAATTCTCGATGTGGAGGGGAAAGAAACATCCGGCGCCCATTCCGGTGGGTTGCCGGATGTCTTTGATATCAGAGTTGCCTTCCGCCGTCGGACCACTCGTTCGACGATTCGGCATCAGCCGAACTGGGGGCTTCCCTACCCGATCACCGGGCGCCTGTTGCCGATTCATGCCTCGACGTCGGCCAATCGTGCCACCGTTTTCACAAGACACTGCGTGCCTTCGTCGCCTTCCGACTTTGCCTGATTGGCTGCAAGAAGTTGAGATACCAGTGCCGTGCCGGTGAGTGGCACGTTGGATTGTGCCGCAGCGTCCAACACGATACGAAGATCTTTCTGTTGCAGGTCGACCATGAACATGGGTGCAAAGTCACGCTGAACCATGCGTGGCCCGAGATTCTCAACAGCCCATGAGCCGGCTGCGCCACCGGCAACGGCCTTCAGCATGATGTCCGGATCAAGACCCATTCGCTTGGCGAACACAACAGCTTCACTTACCGCCAGGAGATTCAGACCGCAGAGTATCTGATTGCAGGACTTGATCAGTTGGCCGTGCCCGACCGGGCCGCCGTGGACCGTCGACTTCCCCATGATATCAAAGAGTGGCTGGGCACGCGCAACGTCGGCGGCCGATCCGCCGACCATGATGGCAAGGTTGCCGGTCTCGGCGCCGGTTTTGCCGCCGGACACGGGGGCGTCGAGGAAGGTGCAACCGGCTTGCTCAACCTTGATGGCGATTTCGCGTGCGACGCTGGGGGCAATCGTCGACATGTCGATACAAAGCGCGCCCGGTTTCAACTGACTTAGAATGCCGTCGGCGCCATCATTTCGTACGCCTTCGAAGACCGCTTTCACGTCCGGGGAATCGCTGACAATGGAGATAACGACATCGGCTCCATCTGCGGCCTCGGCTGGAGTTCCGCATCGCACGGCGCCCTCTGTGATCAGGGGATCTGCGCGTGACGCCGTTCTGTTGAAGGCCTGAATTTTGTAGCCCGCTTTGAGCAGGTGCCCCGCCATGGGGAGTCCCATGATGCCGGTCCCGATCCATCCGATCGTTTCAATCGCCATTTCATTCGGTCCTTCTATTGCTTGATGTCGAGTTATCGCTTTTCTGGGTTTGCCTTCTCGGCGATTTGGAGGAGTTCGTCCACCGTTTGGCAAGCCATCTCGACGGTAAGATCCGTCATGCATCGATGATGCTCAAGAGGGCAGATGCGTTGCTGGCAAGGGCCGCAATCGACATCAATACGGACGATTCGTTCCTGGTCGTAGTCGGTGGCGGTCCATTCCGGGTGGGTTGGTCCGTAGAGCGTTACGACGGGTTTACCGAACGCCTTTGCGAAATGGCGCGGGCCCGCGTCATTGCAGAGCAACAGATCACAGGATTTGATCAGCGATTTCAGTTCGCCCAATGACGGACGAGGTTCATCGAGCACGTGTCCTTGGGTTTGCATGGTGTTGCCGATGGCTTGCGCGATCGGTTCCTCACCGGGGCCACATGTGATCAGAATTTCCGCATCGTATTTGTTCTTGAGGTAATCAGCGGTGGCTGCGAACTTCTCTGGTGCCCAGCACTTTGATGCGCCGAACCGGGCGCCAGGGCTCAGGACGATTCGTTTCTTGTTGCGGTCGACGCCCGCGGCGCGGAGCTTGTCTTCGATTGATTCGTCCCATTGTGGTGTCGTGTGAAGTTCGAACTGCTGGCCGGGGTGGGGGGCGCCGATGGCGGCGGCGAGTCCGGCGTAGTAATCGACCATGCGCATCGGGACGTAGCGGCCAGGCTTTACCGGTAGCGCCGGCGCCACCCGGCGGGCAAAGTCGGTGGGTGTCCAGATCGGATTGGGGGTATCGATGTTGGTTGTGGGGCGTTGCCAGTCGCCGTTTCGTGCGCGCCGATTCATCACGGGGACCTTTTGGGTCAGGAGCCATCGCCTGCCATCGCGGTCATATCCGAGACGTTGTCTGGCTCCGCCGAGATAGGCCGTCATGGCGGCGCGGAAGGAGTTGGGCAACAGCACGGCCAGGTCGATCTTCTCTCGTCGCAGTTGCCCGATGATCGCACGAAAGGAACGGTGCCACATGTGTCGCTGGTTCTTGGGCGTGAGCGGTATGCAGTGATCGGGCCAGGGGCAGCCGGTGATCAGATCGGTAAGATTCGGTTCATGAAAATAGATCATTCGCGATTCGGGGAAGTGCGAGCGCAGGGTGCGCAGCAGTGGGGTGGCCATGACGTAGTCGCCGACCCAGGTGGGTAGAATGACGAGAATGGTCGCTGGTGAATCCGGCATGGCAGCATTGTCTCTGAATCGGGGCGTGGGACCAGCGACGGAATTCGGTGATGTTCATGATCTCTGTTGCGGCAACTGATCACGCGCGTCAGTTCCCAAACCGACTGACCATGCTAAGATGTGAAATCTCGGCGGGAGCGGCTTCCCGTCATCGTTTCCAGCCTTTGCGTTAAACACAAGACTTGCGCATTCAAAGGCACAGATAGCGGATATCTCCATCATGATCGATCAGGTGATTTCTCACATTAACGAGCAGGCTGCGGCCCGTGTAGACCAGCTTTGCGATTTCCTCAGAGTGCCCAGCATCTCGACCGACCCGGATCGGAAAGGCGATTTACTTTCCGGTGCCGACTGGGTGAAAAAGCAGTTCGAAAGTGCGGGTATGCAGGTCGACATTGTCGATACGCCTGGTCATCCGTGTGTGATTGCCGATTCCGGTCCAGCGGACGGCGATGGTCCGACCATTCTCGTCTACGGTCATTATGACGTGCAGCCCGCCGGTGATGAATCGCTGTGGGATTCTCCACCGTTTGAGCCGACGATTCGCGATGGTGCGATTTACGCCCGCGGGTCTGCGGACGACAAAGGGCAGGTGATGACGCACGTCTTTGCGGCCCAGAGTTGGTTGGCCGCAGCCGGAAAGCTGCCGATTCGTATCAAGTTTGTCATCGAAGGTGAGGAAGAGATCGGCTCACCCAATCTGGGAAAGATCCTGCAGGATCATAAGGATCGTCTCGCGTGCGATTA
>JBMYUM010000090.1:0-11930 GCA_049605375.1 Phycisphaerae bacterium
CGCCTGCCAGATTGTGCGGCACCACGAAGCACGACGAATCATGTTGTCGAGCCGACGCTCCAGAAGTTCCTGGAAGACGACGATCGTGTTGCGGCGGTTGATGCTGGCCTCGTGCATATAGCGACGAAGCTGCTTGTTCGAGACGTTGTAGTAGGAAGCAATCTTCTGCTTCTCCATCAACTGCGCCCCATAAACCTTCATCTTACCCTTACGCCGGACGTGCATACCCGGGCGGTTGGGGTTACGAGGCTTAACGTGCTTGCTGGTTTCGCAGATGGGTACGCCGAGCTTACGTGTCAGACGTACTTTTGGACCACAGTAGTTTGCCATATTGCCTTTCTTCCTCTGATCAAATCGATCCGGCCGTCAATGTTCGCATAATTCGTCGAAAGACGGGGAAATCTACCAGAGCAGCGAACAAATGACAAGTGCGCCGACCGCCACTCCAACAGAATCCGGTAGGGTACCGGGGCGGAGCCGTCCAGTCCAGCAGGGCTGAAAAGCCGTTAGTTTGATCCCAGTTCGCCCAGAACCTCCGAAACACCAGACGCTCAGCGATTCTCCACCAGCCCGGCCCTGGAAAAAACCGGATTCGCCCGCTAGCCTTCAAGTATGAATGCAAATAACGCACAACATGGAATGGAAGTCGCCGTTTTCGGAGCCGGGTGCTTCTGGGGTGTCGAGGAGACATTCAGAAGGGTAGAGGGCGTGACGGGGACCGCCGTGGGCTATGCCGGGGGAACGGTGGAAAATCCAACCTACGAGATGGTGTGCGAAGGCACCACCGGGCACGCCGAAGTGACCCGTGTCGAGTTTGATCCGGGCAAAGTCAGCTTCGGGCAGCTTCTCGACGTTTTCTGGCAGTGCCACAACCCGACGACGCTGAACCGGCAGGGGCCCGACGTCGGTACACAGTATCGGTCGGTCATCTTCTGCACGTCCGATGAACAGCGGTCTCTTTCGGAATCGTCCCTCAAAGAGGCACAGAACCGGTTCGAGAACCCCATCGTGACGCAAGTCATGGGCGATGTCCCGTTCTTCCGTGCGGAAGAGTACCACCAGCAATACATCGCCAAAGGGGGCCACGGCGGCTGCCAGATCATCTGAGAGGACGGGCGCCGGTCATTTCCCGCTTGTAGTGCGTTTCCTGCCGGCGGTTCCGATAACCCACCTGAATCCACCCTCTGACCAGAGCAATCGCGGTTGATGATACCGGTTTGCCGGGATTAGAATGCCCAACCGGTAGGGGTCTGCGCGACGGGTCGGTCCATCGCGCCTGTTCACCGTACCTGTCTACCAGGCATACGCCGGCCAAAGCGGCAATCGACTGTTTTCCTGCAGGATTGCTGGCCTCCCCGAGAGGCATTCTGCGTTCTAACTGGCGTACGCCTCAATGTCCGAAAACGAAGCGGATGGAGCTGGCCCACCCGACACGGTTCGAGGGTCGACCGGCTCCAAAACAGCCCGATAGCGGCGGCAAGCTTGGGTTTGTGGCTGGTGTGGGGTAGGATACTCTGCGTTGATTAGGCAGCCTGTGGCAGGCTTCACAAAGACCTGTGATCCAGTGACCTGTGATCAAATGCCACGCGGCCTGACCGTCGGCGTCGCCAGTAGGCTCGGCTCGAAAGAACCCGAGAACATACGGCGGGGGTAGCCGGTTTCGGTCAAACGCACGTTGGCTGATAAGCACACTTCGTGTTCAGGGTCGAATTCGTTTCAAAAGGCCACGGAAGGTCGATTGTGGTAAGGCGTGAGGCGTCTTGCTGGCGCAATAGCATACAGCGGCTTTTTTGAGTCGCGGGCTGTTGTGGATACATATTGCGGTCGCTTGACGTTCATCAAGCTGCCATGCGAGGGATGAGGCGCAACTTGGTCGATGCCAACGAAGGTCTGGCGGATACCAACGAAGGTCGTGCCCGAGGGGTTTAGAAGAGGAAGAGAAAGATGCTTCGAAATCAGACGTGGCTCTGGAGTCTCGTAGCCGCCGTTGCTGTCGGTCATGCCGCTCACGCAACGGGTCCCAGCCTAACCGTAAACAGCATCAGCATGCCGCCGGGTGCAACCGGTACGGTTACGGTTTCCGGCGATATCAGTGGTGACTCCACCTTCGGCGTCAACCTGCTCGTCGAACTCGTGCCGCAGGCCGGTACGACTGGAACCCTCGAATTCACACCCGAGCCGCCTGTCGACGTGACGCAACTCGGTGACCCCTGGCCTGGCGTCGGTCTGTTCAACGCTTTTGACGTTGGGACGACATTCTCAGCTACCCTCAATGGTTCCGTTGACGATAACGGAACCCTCGTTGCTGCGCCGGTTACCTTCAGCGGCTTGCTGTCCGGCTTCCCCGTTGTCGCCAGCGGCGATGCGTCCGGCGTATGGGACGTGGTCCTCGCAACGTCCGTCGGCAACAGTGACTGGCAAGGCCTCGCCACCAAACTGAACGCCGGTACCGTGACCATCTCCGTCGGTACCTGCAGCGACGATTCCCAATGTGACGACAGCGTCGACTGCACCGACGACACCTGTGTGGCGTCTGCGTGCGTCTTCACCGCCAACGATGCAAACTGCGTTGATGACGGTCTGTTCTGCAACGGCGCCGAAGTTTGTGACGCCGTTCTCGGATGTGTTTCCGAAGGAGACCCCTGTCAGCCCGGCGAATTCTGCAACGAAACGACCGATGCCTGTGACACCTGTCAGGTTGACGCCGACTGTGATGACAACCTGTTCTGCAACGGCGCGGAGACCTGTGTCGCCGGTGCCTGTCAGGCCGGTTCCGATCCCTGCCCGGGACAGCTCTGTGACGAAACTGGCGATGCCTGTGTCAACTGCCTGACCGACGGCGACTGCGACGACAGCAACGTCTGCACCGACGACGCCTGCGTTGCCGGCAGCTGCACCAACACCAACAACACCGACCCCTGTGACGACGCGCTGCAATGCACCTCCGGTGATACCTGCAGCAACGGCGTATGTTCAGGTACTGTGATTCCCGGATGCAACAAATGTGCCGTTGATGCCGATTGTGACGACGGAAATCCCTGTACCGATGAGACCTGCCCGGCGGGTACGTGCGTGGTCGTCTTCAACACGGACGCTTGTGATGACGGCGATGCTTGCACAACCGCGGACACCTGTAGCTCAGGTTTCTGCGTTGGCGGCCCTGCACTCAATTGCGACGACAGCAACATCTGTACCGACGACAGCTGCGATCCGGCCTCGGGTTGCGTGAATACCAACAACACCATCGCCTGCGATGACGGCACCGTTTGCACGACGGTCGACACCTGTAGTGGCGGAACCTGCGTCGGCTCCTCGCCGCTTGATTGCGATGACAACAATCCCTGCACCGACGATTCCTGTGATCCGGTGCTGGGATGCGTGAACACGCCAAACACCGATCCTTGTGACGACGGAAGTGCATGCACCACGAATGATACCTGTTCGGCCGGCGTATGCGTCGGTGGGGCGGCTCCCAATTGTGACGACAGCAACGTCTGTACCGACGATAGCTGTGATCCGGCCATCGGATGTGTCAACGCGAACAACACCAATGCCTGCGACGACGGAAGTGCGTGCACCACAAACGATACCTGCGCGGGCGGAACGTGCGTGGGTGGCGCGGCACCCGATTGTGATGATGGAAACGTCTGCACCGATGACAGTTGCGATCCGGCAACCGGTTGCGTCAATGCGAACAACACCGCTGCATGTGATGATGGAAGTGCGTGTACCACGAACGACACCTGTGCCGCGGGTGCCTGCGTTGGTGGTCCGGCTCCGGATTGCGATGACGGGAATCCGTGTACCGACGACTCATGCGACCCGGTGCTCGGCTGTGTGAACACACCCAATACCGATCCTTGCGATGACGGAAGTGCGTGCACCACAAACGACACCTGCTCGGGCGGCACGTGCGTGGGTGGCGCGGCACCGAACTGCGATGACGGAAACATCTGTACCGACGACAGCTGCGATCCGGCAATCGGTTGTGTGAATGCGAACAACACGGCCGCCTGCAACGACGGAAGTGCGTGCACCACAAACGACACCTGCGCCGGCGGTGCTTGCGTCGGTGGTCCGGCACCCGATTGTGACGACGGCAATCCGTGTACGGATGATTCGTGTGATCCGGTTCTTGGTTGCGTGAATACGCCAAACACCGATCCTTGTGATGACGGCGACGCATGCACAACAAACGACACCTGCGCATCTGGTGTTTGCGTCGGCGGTGCTGCGCCGAATTGTGACGACAGCAATCTTTGCACCGATGACAGCTGTGATCCGGCTATAGGCTGCGTTAACGCGAACAACACGCTGCCGTGCGATGACGGTTTGTTCTGTACGCAGAGTGACGTCTGCTCCGGCGGCGTTTGCGTTGGTAGCGGCGATCCTTGCCCGGGACTCCTCTGCGACGAACCCAATGGCGAGTGTGTGGAATGTTTCACCGCTGCCGATTGTGATGACGGCGTCGGTTGTACGGATGATGCCTGTATCGCCGGCTTCTGCTCGAACACGGCCAATGATGCAAATTGCCCGGATGACGGACAGTTCTGTAACGGTGATGAAGTCTGCGATGCCGCACTCGATTGCGTCTCTACCGGCGATCCTTGCGATGCCGGTGACTTCTGCATCGAGAGTCAGGACACCTGCGTGGAATGCCTGATTGCCGCAAACTGTGATGACGGAATCGCATGTACCGACGATTCGTGTGTCAATGGTATTTGCGTCAACACACCAAACGATAACAACTGTGCTGACGATGGTCAGTTCTGTAACGGTCCGGAAGTCTGCGATGCGGCGCTGGATTGTGTCTCGTCCGGTGACCCTTGTCTGCCTGGCGAACTGTGCGATGAATCGACCGACTCTTGCGGGCAGTGCCTTGTCGATGCCGACTGTGACGATGGTGTCGCCTGTACCGATGATGCGTGTGTCGGCGGAGCCTGCAGTAACACGCCGAACGATGCAAACTGTCCTGATGACGGACTGTTCTGTAACGGTGTGGAAAGCTGTGATGCCGTTCTTGACTGCGTTTCGAGCGGCTCGCCGTGCCAACCGGGTGAGATCTGCAACGATTTGATTGATCAGTGTCTTGAGTGTGAAGTCGCGGCCGACTGCGACGACGGTATCGGTTGTACGGACAACACCTGCGTCAACGGTGCCTGTGTGTACGTACCAAACAACGCAAACTGTGCCGATAACGGTGTCTTCTGTGACGGTCCGGAAGTCTGCGACATCTCCCTCGACTGTGTCTCGGCCGGCGATCCGTGTGAAGCTGGCGAATTGTGCGACGAAACCACCGACAGTTGCGGTGAGTGTCTCGTGGACGCTGACTGTGACGATGGTGTGGGATGTACGGATGACACCTGCGTTGGCGGTGCTTGCGTCTTCACGGCGAACAATGCGAACTGTGTGGATGACGGCCAGTTCTGCAACGGTGCTGAGATTTGTGATCCGGCACTCGACTGTGTGTCTGCCGGCGATCCTTGTCCGGTTGGCGAGCTCTGCAATGAAACCAAGGATTCATGTGGAGAATGCGTTGTCGATGCCGATTGTGACGACGGCGTAGGTTGTACCGATGACATCTGTATCGGCGGTGGTTGTGTGTACACACCCAACAACGCGAATTGTCCGGACGACGGCGTCTTCTGTAACGGTACGGAATTTTGTGACCTCAAGGCCGATTGCCAGTCAACCGGCGACCCCTGCACCGGTGGTGATCTCTGTAACGAGGCCACCGATTCCTGTGGTGAGTGTATTCTCGACACTGATTGCGATGACGGTATCGCGTGTACCGACGATGGTTGTGTTGCCGGTACATGTGTTTTCAATGTCAACGATGCCAACTGTCCGGATGACGGATTATTCTGTAACGGTACCGAGAGTTGCGACGCGGCACTGGATTGTGTCTCGAGTGGTGACCCCTGTCTGCCGGGCGAGCTTTGCGACGAAACCACCGACAGTTGTGGTGAGTGCCTTGTTGACGGTGATTGCAGTGACGGCGTGAGCTGTACTGATGATACGTGCGTCGGCGGCACTTGCGTTTACACGGCGAACGATGCGAATTGTCCGGATGATGGTCAATTCTGTAACGGTACCGAGAGTTGTGATCCGATTCTCGATTGCGTCTCCAGCGGCGACCCGTGTCTGCCAGGTGAATTCTGTGACGAAGTGACCAACAGTTGTGGTGAGTGTCTCATCAATTCCGACTGTGACGATGGGGTTGCCTGTACGGACAACTTCTGCGTCGGTGGCAGCTGCGTCTACACGCCGAACAACGCCAATTGCACCGATGACGGTCAGTTCTGCAACGGCCCGGAAATCTGCGACCCGGTCAATGACTGTGTCTCGCAGGGCGATCCGTGTCTGCCTGGCGAACTGTGTGACGAAGTCAATGACTCGTGTGGCGAGTGCGTCGTTGATGCGGATTGTGACGACGGCGTCTTCTGTAACGGTGCAGAGACCTGTAACGGCGGAAGTTGTCAGGCCGGAACAGATCCCTGTCCAGGTCAGCTCTGTGATGAGATCACGGATACCTGCGTCGAGTGTCTGGGTGACTCAGACTGTAACGACGGTAATGACTGTACCTTCGACTTCTGTAATTCGGGTGTTTGCGTGTTCCCGAACGTTCTCGACGGCGTCGCATGCGGTGACTCACCGAGCGGTGCTTGCGACCTACAGGACACCTGCCTCGCCGGTGTTTGTCAGGATAACGTTCGTGATGCCGGCACGTCATGTCGCGCGGCAGTCAATGATTGCGACGTTGCCGAATCTTGCGACGGTGTCAATGCCGCGTGTCCGACCGACGAATTCGTGCCGAATGGAACCGCCTGTGCGGATGACGGCAACGAATGTACCAGCGATACCTGTTTCAACGGAACCTGTGAATCCAATCCGGTCGCGGACGGTTCCACATGTGGTAACGCAGCCAGCGGCTTGTGTGACCTGCAGGATACGTGCGTGGCAGGAACATGCATTAACAACCTGCGTGATGCTGGTGTGTCCTGTCGTCCACCGTCATCTGAATGTGATGCGGCCGAGGTCTGTGACGGATTGAATGAATCCTGTCCGCCGGACGAGTTCGTACCTGCGGGCACGAGTTGTACCGACGACCTTAACGAATGTACCGATGATGTCTGTGACGGTGCCGGAACCTGCGATCACCCGCCGGTGGTTAACGGAACGGAGTGCGGCAGTATTCCGGTTGGTGCCTGCGACGCACAAGATACCTGTAACAACGGTACATGTGTGGACAACGTTCAGGAAGACACGTTTGTTTGTCGCGAGGCCTTCAACGAGTGCGACATCGCGGATTCATGCGACGGCGTCAGCAAGTCCTGTCCGCCGAACGAGTTTGTGCCGGTCGGCGAGGCATGCGACGACGATTTGAATGATTGCACGACCGACATCTGTAACGGTTCAGGTACGTGTATCCACCCGGCGTTGCCTAACGGTACCCAGTGTGCGGATGACTTGAATGACTGTACCGGTGACATCTGTGTCAGCGGTGCGTGCGTGCACCCGGCGTTGCCGTCCGGCACCGCGTGTGGTGACCCGACTGATTCGATTTGCGACAACCCGGATACCTGTAACTCGTCCGGTGTTTGTTTGAACAACGCAGAGGCTGCGGGCATCGTCTGTGGTGATCAGACATCTTCGGTCTGTGACAACCCTGACTCTTGTGACGGTGTGGGTAACTGCTCGACCAACCCGGTTCCGGCCGGCGTGATTTGTGGTGATCCGACCAGCACCGAGTGCGATCAGGCCGACGCCTGTGACGGTCTTGGTACGTGTTCACCCAACATCCTGCCGCTTGGTGCACCGTGCGGTGATCCGACCGATACCTTCTGCACCGATCCGGATACTTGTGACGGCAACGGCACGTGTCTTGCGAACGATTTTGATTGTCCGCCGGGGCGTATCTGCTTCAACAGTCAGTCCGGGGCAGCTTGTGTCGAGTGCGTCACTGATGGCGATTGTGACGACGGCCTGTTCTGCAACGGTGTTGAGACCTGTAACGGTTTCTTCTGTTCTGCTGGTACCTCGCCGTGTGACGACGACAACGTCTGCACCGATGATCAGTGCAACGAAGATAATCAACTCTGTTTCAACGTCGCTGACGATTCGGTTGATCCGGATGACGGCATCTTCTGTAACGGTGTTGACCGATGCATCAACGGCATCCTGGTCATTGCCGGTCCGGAGACCTGCGACGACGGTAACGCATGCACGACGGGCTTCTGTGACGTCGCACAGGATGCGTGCGTTTTCAACAACGTTGCCGGCGACTGTGATGACAATGATGCCTGTACCGAAGATGACACCTGTGCCAGTGGCGTCTGTATCGGTGAGCTTCCGATGGGTAACGGTGAGATCAACCTCGAATGGAGTCCATCGTCACCGGTCGTCGATCCGGGCGAAGTTTTCCAGATCGGTCTGATCGCTGTTTCGGCTGACCAGACCCCGGCATCTTGCCAGACGATCGATGTCATTCTCGAGTGGGATCCGACTAAGTTGGAACTGCTGGGACGCATCAATAACGGTCCGTACTCGTGGCAGCTGTCCACATTCCCGAATGACAGTGTGAACGATGGTCTCAACGATACGTTCCTGGACGGTAATGCCCTCTACAGTGCATGGTCCGTCCCGAGCAACTTGCCTGAGATTCCGTTCTCAGGACTGTTGGTGACTACGTTCGAGTTCCGGGCTCTCGAGGCGGTTTCTCAGACGCCGATCGACATTCCGCCGTGTCTGGGTGATACGCCGACGCGTTCGGTCATCGATTTCGGTGTCTTCGGTAACCAGACGGGTATTTTGAATTCCGCGAGCGTTCGTGTTTCAGAATGCGTGACGGCTGCCGATTGTGATGATGGCCTGTTCTGCAATGGTGAGGAAGCCTGTCTCCAGGGTGTTTGCCTTGAAGGTGATCCGCCGTGTGTGGATGAGAACATCTGTACCGACGATGTTTGCAGTGAGGCCATCGACAGCTGTTCCAACATTGCTCTGACCGGTGACTTCGATCAGGACGACATCTTCTGCAACGGTGTTGACCGATGCGAAAATGGTGTGTTTTTCCCGGGAACGCCTATTGATTGCGATGACAACAACATCTGTACGAACGATTCGTGTGACGAAGCGATGGAGATGTGTGTTAACGCACCGAATACAAACTCCTGTGACGACGGCAACGCATGTACGATTAACGATGCGTGCTCGAACGCAGAATGCACTGGTGAGTTGAACCCGAGCTGCACAACGTGCGATACGGCTGCGGATTGTGACGATGGCATTGACTGCACCGAAGACTTGTGCCAGGCACCGGGCTTCTGCGAGAACATTCCCAACAATGACTTGTGTGTTGATGATGGCTTGTTCTGCACCGGTCAGGAAATCTGCAACCCGGCGAAGGGTGATCCGACGACCGGTTGCCTCAGCACCGGTGCCCCGTGTCCTGAGTGCACTGAGGTTGACGGTTGCCCGTGTGTGACGCCGACGGCGTTTGCTGCCGGAAGTCGATACATTGCGATCGACCCGCAGTCCGGTGGGACGGACGCTCCAACGGCGTACATCTTCACGTACTGTGCCGGCTCGTTCCAGCGCTATGTTGGTGCACTGCCTGGTGAGACTTCGGCCTTGCCGTATGACAACAACAATGACGGCTTCATCGACGGAACGCTTGCGACCTTGGTGGATGATCCGGCCGACGCGCTGTATCTGACGCCCGATGGCTGGGGAGACACGTTGTACGTAATCTCGGAAGACATCGTTCCGGAGCGTCAGTACGAGGTTCAGTCAGACTGCGGCCCGCCGGGACAGCCGAGCGTGACGCCGCCGGTCACCGTCGAGACCTGGGTCTGGGGTGATGTTGATAACAACACCGTCGTGAACTTTGACGACATTCTGCTGATCGTGATTGCGTTCCAGGGTGAGTTCAACCCTGATCCGGGCCCGCAGGGTCTTGCGAACCTCGATCTGGCGGACTGTCTGCCGACCCGTTCGATCAACTTTGCGGACATCTTCCGTGCCGTGACGGCGTTCCAGCAGCGGCCGTACGATGAAGGCCCGGATGGAGCCTGCTTCGAACCTTGTTCGGTTGATATACCGTAGATAACTTCATGCCGGTGACGTGTTCGCGTTACCCGGCTGAATGTTGACGAGACAAGCGGTCGACGGCCTTTGTGCTGTCGGCCGCTTTTTTTGTGACGACGTCACGTGCTTGCGTGTTTTGATCTATGACGCGTCGAACGTCCATTCGGTGCAGCGTTTCCTGAACTTCGAACGCGACGCGGGTTGGAAAGAGCCATGCCCGGCGAGCTCATGTGCTGTCAAGACACGGCGTTGGTGGTATGGTAGGGTGCTGAGCACAGAGCACAGGGAGATTCGGCCGAGCACGTGATGGGGTTCGAATCGGGGTTGGCGGTTGGTATGGAGGCTGAAATCGATGCAAGGGAAAGCCGGTCTGCGGAATTTCGCACGGGTATCGAGTCTTTGCGTTTGGGGTTTGCTGGCTCTGGTCACCCTGGGTGCGGGGGGCTGTGGTCGGGAATTCACGCGAGCACTTCGCGAAGGTGTGTTTGACGGTTTGGAGAACGGTATCGAACAGCAGATCTTCCTGCTCGTCACGTCCACGACGTCGACCGAACTCCTTGGGCTGGATAACTGACCCGGTCTTGTTCGCGGTACTGATTGTTCAAAGTTGATCCATAACGGTGCTGACAGGCAGATAGAGATGCGAAAAAAAGGCCCACGAATTCGAGACCTTGCACGCGAGATGGGCGTTACATCGAAGACGTTGATGTTGCGATGTCGTGAAGAGGGTATCTTTGCTCAGAACTCGATTACGCGAGTCGAGCCTGCATTGGTTCCGACGATTCGTTCGTGGTTTGGCGGCACCCAGGGTGAATCCACAGAGACTGTGGTTGAGTCGGAATCGCAAGCGAAGAATGAGCAGGCGCCGGTGTCCGATATCGAGGACGCTTCGTAAAGCGTCTCGCTTACGGTATGACCGTCGTGTCGGACGCTCGCGGGATTGGCTTACGGTACAGGCCGTTGGCTTCAACGTAGGATTCGACGCTGCGTGGCACGAGGTTCCTGATGGATCGTCCATCTTGAATCCGTTGCCTGACTTCTGAGCTTGAGATCTCGATTGCAGGCGTGACGAGCAGACCATCTCGCAGTGCATTCACGCCTTCCGCTCCCACGCAGTCGGTGAGTGGCTTCCAATCGATGCTCTCCCATCCCGAACGAACCAGCGTGAGGATTCGGCAGGCGTTCACCAATTCGCTTACGCGATGCCAGGTGTGAAGGTCGGCCAACGAATCGGCCCCGATCAGCCATGCCAATTTGACTTCTGCCGGGAAGACCTCTCGGAAATGCAGCACGGTGTCAATAGTGAAGGTCGGGCCCGGGCGTTCGGCATCGAACCGGCTGATCTCGAAGAGTGTGTCACCGTCGATAGCCAGCGAGAGCATCTCAATCCGCGACTCGACATCGGTCATGACTTCTGACGGCTTGTGCGGCGGGGCGGCGCTGGGAAGAAGAATCAATCGATCGAGTCCGGCCAGTTCGGCGGCAGCGCGCGCGCCGATCAGGTGCCCGTGATGAACAGGATCAAATGTGCCACCCAGAAGGCCGACAAAAGAGGGCATACGTTTTATGTCCCTGGCTGCGTTCGTTAATTCGATTCCGTCAGCGTGCCTATCGGCATCCTGGCGGATTGCGAAGAATTTATCATCGTAGATGGCGGTGACTTGACCGTCAATCTGGCGTGCGGTCATCCTCGTGATCCAAGGAATTCCGGATCAAGTGGGGCATCGGAACGGCCGATATCTCAAAGGTCATGCATACCGATGATCCACAGATCAGCGTCATCATTGCCACTCACAATCGCCGCGATGTTCTTTCCCAAACGTTGGAGGTTCTGGACGCCTTAC
>JBMYUM010000091.1:0-11885 GCA_049605375.1 Phycisphaerae bacterium
CCAAGTCCGAATCGTGAAACGATACGGCGCGGGCATGATCATGAACAACAAAGAACACCTTCGCCCCGCGTGCCATGCTTCAACATAGCCCCGATGTTCACGTACCGCTCGTAAGCCCACCGAAGGTAGGCAGTGGTAGGTCGGGCCCTGGCCCGACATTTCAACCTCTTGTTGCCTTGTACGATCGTTACGACATGAAATGAAGGAACCATGCCGCATTCCCATGCGACACAAAGAGCCTCACGAACTACCGCTCCCAAGGTCGACGTTGTGGACGATCGTCGTCATCATCCTCGTCTTCCTCTTCCAGCTCGGCCGCCGTTAATGGATGCCAATGAAGAAAATGATCCTCCAGCAAGCGAGCGAATTCAGGCTCCTCCAACTTCGAAAAACGGAGCATGTCAATCTTCAATCGACCCTTGTAATCCGGATGACGCATCTCGGGTATCAAGGTCGATCGCTGCATCTCGAACGGAAGCTGAGCCTCCATCATCTGCGCCGCCCTCGCTTCATCAAAATCGAATGGATAACGAATGCTCAATCGAGGAATATCGACAACGGTCGAACGAAACAAACCCAGCTCGACCGCAATCTGTCCTGAGGAAAACTCAATGCCCACACGCCGAGGCCACAACCCCAGGCTCAACCACTTCAGCGAATGCAAGAGTGTCATCAGCGTGCAGATAGGCAACGGCAGCGCAATAATCGCAATGCTGTACTGCACCAGACGGTCGCCGCCAGAGCCCCCCAACGTCAGGTTGCTGTACACCAGAAACGTGAGACCACCGAGCACGGTCGCCGCAGCCATCCACAACAACGACTGCGTGAAACCAAAGACCCGAGACGCCGGAACAAAAATCGTCGATGGCTTTGCTTCCAAATCCGCCATAATCACCTACGCTACCTTCCGACCTCACGGAGTCGGGCCGACCGATCTACACGAAGACCTTGCGATTGTAGACAGCCCACTCAAGCAACAAGAAGAACAACATCGCCAGCAACAGATAAGGCCACGCCGGCTCACTCACCTTGACCGAAGTTGCCTGTGCCGATTTCACCTCACCGCCGAAGCGAACACTGTCCGCCGGTTTGACATGACTCTCGACATCACTGAAGAGATTGACGGCGAACCGGTCCTGCCCTGCCAGCCCCGGGTCGAGCCGATAAGGACCGACCATGCGGGTATCGGCATATTGCAGCGTGGGATAGCCGGCCGTCGCCATGTCATCCGTTCGCTTATCGGGTCGCTCAAGCTTGATGCGCTGCACGTCCGTCGGCACCGGCATGGTAATGGGTTCACCCGGACGCACCGTCCGCTGCCCACCGACCGACATCACGCCGGAAAGGAAACGCAACGAGTTCTGCATGAACGGAAGAAAATCGGCGATCTTCGCCAGGTTCGAATTGTAGAGCGGACCGACTTCGTCGTACCGAATCAACGAAAATGCTGAGACCAGATACCGACTCGCACCGTCATTCAAGAAAGCCAGCACCGGCGATGTTTCGCCTTCAATCAGCAACTCGGCCGCGGCCGGAAGCTGCATATCAAACCACTCGTTGACCACGATCTTTTCGACCGATGTGTAACGCAACACCGGATGCGCATCATCCCAGTTGAAGAGCACTTGATTGCGAATCGGCTCGCCGATTTTCACTCCTTCAAGCTGTGGCACACCGCCCCAGAAGAAGTAGTTCCCGGTCGGCAGCCGCTCCGTCGAATGACCGTCAATGATCACCACATCAAACAGACTGCGATCACCGTCCATCAACTCATCTTCGGACGCCGCCTCATACTCATCCGGGGTCATCGTCTTGTAACCCACTTCAAGAACGTCCAACGCCCCTTGCAACAGCGGATTGAATGCGGTCACAAGCAGGATCGACAGCGCACGCGGCTCGTCGATCATTGTCCAGGCACGGTTGTCAGCATCCAGGGCATCCTCAACCCGAAGACTGATTTCGACCAGGCCTTCACCGTCATACTCGATGGCGTCGAAGACGACAGTCGCCGACGAACGCAACTGCGATCCGGAATTCTCGCCCGACGCTGCCTTCACCTCACTGCCGGACGGAACATCGTCAACAAATGGCCCCACTTGAATGGTCTGAATGTCCACGTTCTGACCCGCAACATACAGGACGGCATCAACCTCACGCGACGCATCCCCGAAATTGGAAATCGTCGCGGAGACTTCGAGGAACTCCGGTCGATCGTAGTTGCGACGAGCATCCATCGCGACAATACCGACATTGTCAGAGCGATTTCCGATCTGATACACCTTCACTCGATTCAGATCAAAACGCTGCAAAACGACCTGATCGGCATCCTCAATGCGACCATCTGTGAACAAAGCCACCGACGCCGGCGCGGAATCGGTGGTCATCTCAATGTCTTTCTGCCCCTGCATTCCGATGATGATGTTCTGCGAGTAGGCCTCTGCAAGCGTGATGGCTTCCGTCAGACCGGAGGTACTCTGGGTTTGCTCAATGCCGGCGATCTTCCGTTTCAGCGCGTCCTTGTCCGTGTCGAATGCCGAAACCACGGTGGCGCGATCGCAGAAGGCAATGACCATCGCCCGTGCACCGTCGGCCATGTTGTCCACAAACGCCGTGGCCTCTTCTTTCGCGATGGCCAACCGCGTCTTGCCCGACTCCTCCATGACATCCATCGACGCCGACTGGTCAACCAGAAGGATCACCGTATCACGATGCGTCTCTGCCATTTCAAACATCGGCTGCCCCAACGCGAAGGCGGCAGCCAACAGGACAAGCAATTGCAGCAGCAACAGAATACTGCGTCGCAGTTTCTGAAAGGGAGAGTTGACGTGCAGGTCTTCCACCGCCCGCTTCCACAACAACGTGGACGGCACCGGCTTCACCTGACGCTTCAGCTTCAAGAAGTACAGCGCGACCAGCGGCGGCACCGTGAGTGCACCGGCAATGGCCATATTCAATGGACTTAGGAAATCCATGAACGATCCTCAACGTGGCCGATCACTTGATCAGACCCCGATTCTTAAAATAGGACAGGACCACCTGGTCGAACGGATGACTGGTATCCGCAAAAAGGTAAGCGATGCCGCGCCGCGTGCAATACTCCTTGAGCTCTTCGCAGAACGCCTGAAGGTTGCGCTTGTATCGGTTCAACAACGCACGGCTGGCCGTCACCTCGGCGGCATCGCCATCTTCGACGTCGGTCAACTGAAGGTCTCCTACGATGACCGGGTCTATTTCTTCCGGGCTCAGCAACTGCACGGCATAGATGTCATACTTCCGCCCCAGCAAATAGCGGAAGCCACCTTCGTAGCCACCCTTCTCAAAGAAGTCACTGAGGACCATGACAATTCCGGGCTGCGGATGGCGAATGGCAAACTGCTTGCAAGCCAAGTCAAAATCACTGACGCCGTCGTAGTCGAGCTGCGAGAGAAAATCGATGACCTTGAACATCAGGCGTTGGCCGCGAACCCCTGTCAGTTCGTACTGCAGGCCGTTGGCATACAGGTAAAGACTGACGCGGTCGTAGTTGACCAGGCCAATGTAAGCAATCGCGGCCGCGAGTCGACGAGCGTAAAGCCCTTTGTGCGGCTCGCCCCAGTCCATGCTCTTGGAGGCGTCAATCATCAAACTGACGTGAAGATCTTCCTCCTGGAGAAAGAGCTTCAAGAAGAGCGAGTCCAGTCGCGCGTAAATATTCCAATCAAGAAAGCGGAGGTCATCGCCGGAGACATAGTTGCGATAATCGGCAAACTCTGCCGACTCGCCGCGGCGTTTGCTGAGACGTTCACCTCGCAGCTTGCCGGCGAAGATCTTGCGGCTCAAAAGCGACAGCTTGTCGAGCCGGGCTCGGAAATCCGGGTCAAGCAATTCGTGCGAATTGGTTTTCGGAGCGGTGGCCATGCAAACCTCGCCGTGTCTTACGCTGCCGCTTCCGCCATGGTCGGCGTGGCGTCCAGGATCTCACGCAACACGTCATCAACGTTAATGCCCTCTGCCTCACCTTCGAAGTTCAGTAGGACACGATGCCGCATAGCCGGAAGATAAATCTTAGCCACATCGGAGAAGCTGGTGTTGAAGCGACCATCGAGCAGGGCCCGGAGCTTGGCGCAGAGCGTCAGCGTCTGAACACCGCGAGGGCTTGCCCCCCACCGGACATACTTGTTCGTCGCATCGACGGCGTAGGGTCCACCCGGATGAGTCGCCATGGCAACGCGAATGGCGTAGTCCTGAACATGCGGTGCCATCACCACGCGTCGCACGAGTCGTTGCGTACCGATGATTTCCTGCCCGCTCATAACCGGCTTGATCTCAGGTTTGTAACCCGTCGTGGTGCGATCCATGATCGTCTTCAGCTCGTCTTTGCTGGAATAGCCCACTACGAGCTTGAACATGAAACGGTCGAGCTGTGCTTCCGGAAGCGGATAGGTACCTTCCTGTTCAATGGGGTTCTGTGTCGCCATCACAAAGAAGGGCTGATCCAGAACATGCTGCGTTCCGCCGACGGTCACCGAGTGTTCCTGCATGGCTTCCAGCAACGCCGACTGCGTCTTTGGCGTAGCTCGGTTGATTTCGTCAGCCAGACAAATCTGCGAGAACAACGGGCCTTTCTGGAACTCAAATCCTTTTCGGCCTGTGCTCGGATCTTCCGAGATAATCGTCGTTCCGATGATATCAGCCGGCATCAGGTCAGGCGTGAACTGGATGCGCGAGAAATCGAGATCGACAGCCTGGGCCAACGTGCGCACGAGGTAGGTTTTCCCCAAACCGGGAACCCCCTCGATCAACACGTGACCGCCGACAAAGAGCGCCGTCAGCACACCCTCGACAATGTCCTGGTGACCAACGATGGCCTTGTGAATCTCGTCGCGCAACGCAACGAATCGATCACGAAGCTCCTTGGTTGCCTGTTCTACCGATGGGTCGACGTTTGCATCCATAAATGCACTCCATTTCCTGACGTGCGAGCTGCACGGTATCGACCGGCAACCGTCACCTATTGTCTGGCGCTATTCGTCCGAATCCTGCTCGCGTTTCCGCTTGGAACGCAGCAGGCGCGACGTCATTCCGCCTTCTTGTTTTCCTTCATCTCCCGGCGCGGCCGGCTTCGGTGGATTCTTGGCCGCCGGCGTACCCGGTCCGCCAAGTGTCTCGCCGAGATTCCCGACCGAGAGATCGCCCGAAGCGGCATCCGCCTCGAACTTACGCGAGGCGCGACGCTTCGTACCGGCGTCGCCCTCCTGCTGAATACGCTGATACTCCGGCTTCTCCTGACGCATGTCGTCACGGGCTTTCTCGCGAACGCCTTTCAGCTTGTCGAGATTGGCAACGCTCTGCTCGCCTGCTTGATTCAAAGCGGTGACGCCATGTGTCAGGTATTCGAACAGCGGTCCAATGTATTGGAACCGGATGGTCCAACCAATCAGCTCGGCCAACAGAAACACACCCAGGATGCCGTACCAGGTGCTGTCGATCAGTTGCAGACCAAACAGCATGAACACGACCACCACCAGTTCGACCGCAATCGAAAGGGCAAGCCAACTCGCGAGACGGCGGACCGCAACGTCGAGCAGGAAGAGTGGAAGCAGGAGCCAGGCGAGCACCCATTCCCAGGCCGCCCGACGAGATTCGGTCGGCGGAAGATCGTGACTGAACACATCTGCCTGGTCGGCCGGCACATCGAGCCAGCGACCACCGGTGATGTCGACAATCTGTCTCAGCATGGCTTCGTTCGGTCGCAGGTCGCGGTACTCCGGTGAGAATGGAATCGTCGCACCGGTCTTGATCGAGCCGTACGGCTTGCCGTCGCGCAGCACCTGCACGTTCGCCAGGTACTGCCCTGACTCTTCGGCATCGAACTCAGCTTCGTAGTGACCAGGGCCGGTCTGCGTGAACTTCAATGGGATCGGATTGCCGCTTGGCCCGACGATCTTGGATTCAAGTTCCAGGAAATTCATGAATTGAGCGTTATCGTCGAGTGCATCCACGACAACGCGGCCTTTGCCGCCATCAATCTGGGTGAACGTTTCGAAGTTGGCACCCGATTCCTGTCGCATGGACCAGCGAACGACTTGTGCCCAGAATTTGGCGAACTTATCCCAGCCGGTCCATCCTTCGCCCCAGTACGGCCAATAGCCACTGGTGAATGCGACGGCCTTTCCAAGCTGGTACTGCCAATGGGCGAGAATTGGATCATCACCGTCATCCGACGCTCTGATCAGCGGCATTTCGACATAGGGGCTTTTCTTGACTGATGTCAGAATCATGCCGTCGAGTGGAGGCATGCCGCCCGATTCGAGGGAGCCAAGCAGTGTGCTTTCCGCGTCGTAGATGCGTGGCGTGAATGTCTCTTCGACGATGAGTGGTCGACGTACGACTTTTGACTCTTTGACGAAGATCTGTGGCAGCTGCCGGGGGTTTCGTGCGGCGTAGAATTGCCCACCCGTGCGTTTGGATACGTCCTTCAAGGTTGCCTGCTGGACGTGCATGCCCCAGCCGATGGCGATCGTGCTGACCGTGATGCCGGCACGCTTGTAGTCACCGAGCAGTTGTTTGGAGGGGGCGGCGGCATCGCCGTCACTCAGAATGATGACGTGCTTTTGCGCGGCGTCCTGACCGATTCCATTCTGCAGGCCCTGGTAGACGAGCTGCATGGCGGAATCGAAGTTTGGCATGTCGCCGATCTGCATGCGGTCGATGCGTGCTTTGACGGCCGGTTTGTTGGTGTTCAAACCAAGCGGCACTTCCCAGTTCACGCCGCCGGGCGAGAAGGTGTATGCCACGACGCCGAAATAGTCTTCGGAGGCAATGGTGTCGACGCTTTTCTTCGCCATCTCTTTGCCCCAGTAATTTCCGCGAGCGATTTCGCAGCTGTGCATGATGACTGCCAGTGCGCCGCGCGGGATCACTTTCTTATGTTTGACTTCGAAATCGACCGGCATGACTTCTTCGATGGGTGTGCCGATCCAACCGCCTGCACCGAAGCTCTCATCTCCACCGGTCATGATGAGCCCGCTACCCATGTCTTTCACATAGATGGCCAGATCGCGCTGCTGTTTTTCGGTAAAGGACGCGGCGGGCACGTTGGCGAGGATGATTGAAGCGTAGCTCATCATATCGACGAGTGTGAAGTCACCCAGTTCGCTCATCGTTTTCATTTCGACACGAACATTTTCCTTGATCAGGGCTTCGTATAATGGCTGATCGTGGGTTGTGTCGGTCGTGATAATCAGTGCTTTGCTCTTACCTTGCACGAATGAGAACGCGCGGGCGGAGTTGTTGATGGCAATGGCGTCCATCGAACGATCGTCGGGCTCGAAGACTGCCTGCCAGCTGTGCGCACCATCTTCTTTGACGGGGAGTCGCAAGAAGAAGGTGTTGTTTCCGCGTTTGAGGTCCGTTTGCGTGGCGTCCGGCGGCAGCTCTACCGGTTGCCCGTTGTGGTAGATCGCGAGTTTACCGCTGGCCGGCTTATCCGAATGGATGACCATTCGCAGCGGAACCTGTTCACCACGTTCGGCATGCGATGGTGCAATCATCCGATCGAAGTAGATTTCATTTCGATGCTTGTACCAGAGTGGAACGACATCGATCGGAATGCCGGCCGCCCTCGCCCGTCTCGCTTCCGACAACACGTCCCCCATGTTGTCGTTACCGTCGCTCATCAGCACGATGCGTTTCGACGCATCGTGCGGGAAGAGTGCCATGGCCAACCTGACGGCGGCGGCGATATCCGTGCGGTCGGTGTTGGGCATGGTCGGCAGGCGACCGGGTTGCAGGTAGTAGTCATATTCGGGCGGTTGTTCGAGGAAAGCATTGCGAGCGAAGTCGATCATGCCGACACGGTCGTCGGCGGGAATCTCTTCGACGCTTTCCCGGATGAATTCTTCCTGTTTCTGTTCGAGTTGCTCGACGCTGTGCGAGCGGTCCATGAGGTACATGACCGTCAGGTTCTCGTTTCGCTGCACCTGGTTGATCCGCGCGAGGCAGGCGGCGATGAGGATGATCAGCGTGCTGCGGACGGTGATGGCGAGCACACGACGAACCGGGTCGAGTCCGGCGAGGCTGCGCATTGACAGGATGGCCAGCACGGGGATCAGCAGGCAGAGCCACAGCCAGTTCGGCTGTTCGAAGTCGAATGGTAATGCCAGCGCCAGAAGGGTCATGGAGTTACGACCTGTACTCTGTTATTCATGGAATCGACAATGAACAGTTTGCCGCCTGGACCGTAGGCCGCCCCCCATGGCGCGAACAGTTGCCCGGGCGCTCGGCCGCTTTCGCCCCAGATTCGCACAGACTTGCCGGTCTTGTCAAACCACTGCAGGCGGTTTCCGCCGTACTCACAGACGATGAGACTTCCATCCGGAGACAGATTGACGTCGTAGGGGTATCGCATCTGTCCGGGTTCGGTACCGAATTCTCCGAAGAGTGAAAGTAATTCGCCATCGAGCGAAAATTGAATGAGGCGATGGTTGCAGGCGTCGGCTACCCAAAGTGTGTTGTCTTCATCGATGACCATGGCCGACGGTCGGGCCATTTTCTTTCCTTCGATTTCGCCATCGCCGATGAATTGAACGAATTTCAGGTCCGGGGTCCATTTTGAGACGCGATCGGTCAGGTAGTACTCACTGACGTAGATGAATCCATCTTTGTCGACGGCGACATCGGTCGGGAGGCTGAATTCACCGGGGCCAAAGTCTTCCGCTTCGAGTTCACTGGGTTCTTTTTCGCTGGTCTTGGCCGGCACGCGTCCGAAGCTGCCGAGGGTTGTGCCTTGCTGGTCCGTGATGAGGACTCTGTTGTAGTGCGTATCTGCGATGAACAGTCTGCCATCGGGATGGATGGTCGCGCCGACGGGTTTACCGGCTTCGACTTGCGGCATGGTCCAATGGGCCTGCAGTTCCCCTTGATCGTCAAAGCGTTGCACACGGCCGGTCTTATCGATGATGAAAATGGAACTGCGGTCTGTTGTGATGACACGGGGGTACCCAAATTCACCGGGCCTGACGCCAAGTCGACCGATGACGGCGACTTCGTCGGTGGCCAATTGCCGTTTGCCGAATCCGACCAGGGTGGCCAGCAGCATTGCGACCAATGGGATCGCCAGGAGTCCGGCCGCACTCTTCCACGAGACGGATGCGGTTTGCCTGGTACCCGTCGGGTTGGGTGTGCTTTGATGTTGAGCTGGTTCCGCTTCTTCCACTTGGGCGCAGCTTCCTGCCCGGTGTTTGATGCCGGGAGTCATGATTCACAGGTTGACGTGGTGCTATAAGGCCGTCGGCCAAGCGTATGGCAGTGGTCGACGGCGCCGATGGCTATTTGCCAATTACTCTTTGGAACTATCCGGGGTGTTTTCTTTGTCGTTCTTGTCGCTTTTGCGATCCAGGTCATCCGGCATGGTGTCGAAGTACTTTTTGATCGCTTTGTGGTATTGCCGGGGAATTCGATCTCTCGGAACGCGGTCAGAGGCTTCGCGTTCGTTGGCGTATTGGAGTGCGCGTTCTTTTCGTGAGACTTCGCCTTCCACCTGTTCGCCCGGGACTTCCATTTGGCTGACGATGGCGCCCTTACCTGTTTTGACTTTGGTTCGTTCTGTTTTGAAACCAACGCCGGTTTGTTGTTCGGGGGCTTTGCCGCCTTTCCCCTGTCCAAACTTGCTGCCCATGCCGCCCTGGCCCTGGCCCCCTCGGGCACCGGGTTGGTCGCCCTGGCCGTCGCCGCCCTGGCCGCCTTCCTGACCATCACCTTTGCTTCCTCCGTCGAGGTTGTTTCGGGCCTGATCAAGGGCTGCCATCTGGGACTTCATCTGGTCCATTTCCTGCTGCATGGATTCGAGCTCGCTGAGTTGCCCTTCGGCTTGTGCGAGGCTTGATGCGGCGTCGGAGAGTTGGCCGTTCTTGCAACCGCTGGAGCACTTCTGCATGGCTTTGGACATTTGCTGTGCCATTTGCGAAGCGCCGGCTTGTTTTTCCATCTGCTCTTTCATTTTCTGAATGTCTTTTTGTGACATTCCCTGTTCCTGCATTTTCTTGGCGAGCTCTTCGAGATCTTTCTTGGTGAGCCGTTCGAGCATTCTCTTGGCTTTTTCGGGGTCGACGCCAGCCTGTTGCAGTTTCTGCATCAGTTCTTTGTTTTGTGCGAGTTTGTCCAGTTCTTTGGCGAGGTCCTGGAGTTCCTTGCCCATTTTTTCGACCATCTCTTTGTCTTCTTCAGACTTGAGGGTGGCGAGTTGCTCTTTAAGTTTTGCGACTTCTTCTTTGGCGGTTTTGAAATCACCGCGCGCCATGGCGTTGCCCAGCTCTTTGGTCATGGCATCGTTGTTCTGCGGGACTTTGAGTCTTCGCAGACGTTTACGGAATTCGTTGGCGGGATCTTCGCTTCCGCGGTTCATTTTCTGACGAAGCTTGTCGGACATGTTATCGATGCGTTTGACGGCTTCGTGGCGGATGTCACCGGGTTTGGTGAGCGCGTCTACGTGGAGGCCTTCTGCGCGTTCTTCGTTTTCGGCGATAGCGGCGGCGAGATCGGGATCATCTTCGAACTGATCACGAAGTTGGTCGAGTTCGCGTTTGACGGCGAGCTTGGCCTGTTTGACTTCTGCGGTTCTGCCTTCGTCGGGTGCGGCTTCGGTTCGTTGAAGCAAGCCGGGGGTGATCAGGAACATCATCGCTGCGACGGCTGTCATGGTTGCCATCCAGGTCAGCGATTTCGGCATGCGGAATCGCACGTGCTGCCGGACGGTGATGTTGCGGCTGAGTCGATCGGCATCGGCGACGACGGCGGCTTCGAATGGATCATCTGAACCGATGCAATATCGTCCGCTGCTGAGGCGTTCTTTCAATCCTGCTGCGAGGTCGAGCGTTGCGGCGGCAACGTCCACTGATTCACGGGTGATGACTGTCCAGACGATGGAGCCGATGAGGGCTGCAACGGCGCACGTGATTCCCACGGCCAGGAATGGCATAGGGAATCCCCAGAGCCTCTGGACCAACACGATGATCGCGAAGAGCGACGCGGCGATGGCGAAGCTGGTTGTCAGTTTTTCGGTCCAGCGAATGAACCAGAGTCGCCTCTGTGTTGCTTTGATACTTTTTTCGAGTTGCGTCATTGGGTGCTCTCCGCGCTGTCACAGACTGACTGCCATGCGTCTCTTGATCATACCCTTATCAAGTCATTCGTTCCTACGTCATTCCGTGTAAACTTTTGAAGTCTGCCGGCTCTTGCCCACAAGATTGTACAACTGCTTCGATGGCTTTCTCTGGCCGGTGTTCCACGGTGCTGGAGAATTCCGGTTATCTTTTTTTTCATCGGTCTGCGATTTGGGCCTGCTGATTTTATATGATGCGTTACAGCAGTGAATTTTGCTCAAACGCGTGCCGACGGTCGATCGTCCGATTTTGGCAGTCTCGCCTCTGACGGGAGAATCCTCATGGCCTATCGTGCCTTGAATCAAGACGCATTTCGCCTCTGGTTGTTATGGGCTTCCGTGTATCGGGGTCCACGGGATTATCCCTCCGTTGTTTTTGGGAGATTGGGTGTTTTTCGCATTTTCGTTCTGTCGGTTAGCTTGTTCTGCATGCTTGGATCGGAGCTCCAAGCATGGCACCCGGGGGGCCATGTATCGCTCCCGGCGGAGGACAAGACGGACGGTGCGAAGGATGATGTTGTTTCTGCCGAATCGGTTGTGCTTGCTGAGGGTCAGGTGCTCGATCCTTTGGGCAGCGGATGCAAGGGGGTCACGATCAAGGCTACGTGGAAGGGTGAATCCAAGCCTTTCTTTGAGGGATTGAGCAAGGATTTCGGTGATTTCAAAATCACGCACAAAGAGAAGAAAAAAGGCACGATTGCGGTGCAGTTCGAGTTTGCCGGTTTCGGGTCTGTTTCTCGCGAGA
>JBMYUM010000092.1:0-11824 GCA_049605375.1 Phycisphaerae bacterium
AAACGCGGGTCGCGATTTTTCAGTAGCTGCAGTAGAGCAGCACGTTACCGCCCTACGGCAGCATCTGTCTTATATAACTTTCCACCGGATCACCTCCTCTCAAAGCGGGGACAGTCAGGTCTCGCTAGGTAGAGTCACGAGCCTGCCTTTTCCCTCCGCAGACCGTCGCCTGCGGCACATCGCCCGTCGAAACACAAGGGAAAAAAAGCGTGTCTCGACGCTCGCCAGATGATGAATTCCGCTTACACCCTCCCAATTTAGGGTGTTTCGCCGACCCATCACGTTCTGGTTCTGTCAATACTATAGTCGGCGATACGCTCAAAATTCAACGATAATCTTTTGTAAAAGTACGGTCGCAATTTCACAGGTTTATGGGCGGCATCACGTGTTTTTTTGTCGACTTACAGGCGCTCGGCCGCGACAAGATCATCGTAGTTTTCGCGCTTGCGGATCAGATGCACCTGATCGTTTTCGACGAGTACCTCCGCGGCCCTGGGACGCGAGTTGTATTGATGGGCCATGACGGATCCGTACGCACCGGCAGAATAGATGCACATTAAATCACCGCGTTTGACCGGCGGAAGCCAGCGCTGCTTCGCCAGAAAGTCGCCGCTTTCGCATACCGGACCGACGATGTCGACCAGTTCACTGCCATCGAGTTGCAGCGAAGCCGATCGAGTCGGGGGGACGGCGTTCTCTGCCGGCTCAACCGGCCATGCAAAGTGGAACGAACCGTAGAGCGCAGGGCGAATCAACTCGGTCATGGCACCGTCAACAATGACAAACTTTTTGTCGCCTGATTGTTTGTTGTACAGCACACGACACAGAAGAATGCCCGCATTGGCCATGATGCTGCGACCGGGCTCCATCAGAATCTGGAGTCCCGAGTCTTTCAACATGGGGACGATCTGCTCCGCATAAGCTGACGCCGGTGGTGCCTCTTCGCCATCGTAGTGTGCACCGAATCCACCGCCGATGTTGAGCGCTTTGATTTCATAACCATCCGCTTTGAATCGATCCAACTCGGTCAGTGTTTTCTCAATCGAGCGTACATAGGGGTCAATGTCGTTGACTGGCGAGCCGAGATGCATGTGGATGGCCGAGAGGTCGAGGCCCGGCTTTCCGGAGAATTCCGCAAACACGCGCCGTGCCCGGTCAAGATCGACGCCGAATTTGGTTTCGCGTTTCCCAGTCGTGGTATAGACATGTGTCTTCGGATCGACGTCTGGATTGACACGGAGCGCAGCACGTGCGGTGCGCCCCATGCGATGAGCTAGTCGGGCAAGATTCTCAAGTTCTTCCTCAGACTCAACGTTGAACCAGGCGATGTCTGCTTCGATCGCTGTGCAGAGTTCTTCATCCGTTTTGCCGACGCCGGCAAACACGGCGCGCGACGGATCGCCGCCGACCTCAAGCACGCGTGCGAGCTCGCCTCCGCTGACGATGTCGAAAGCGGCGCCCTGCTCCTTCATGATCTTCAGGATGGAGAGATTGTGACAGCTTTTGACCGCGTAGCAGATCATGGGCGACAGCGGTGCAAACGCCTCGGCAAGTCGCTGGTAGTGCTCGAGGAACGTGGTCTTTGAGTACACGTAAAGCGGCGTACCAAATTCCTCCGCGACCGCACGGAGGTCAGCCTGTTCGCAGTGAAGCACATTGTTCTCGTATCGAAAATGATCCATGGCCCCTTCGCCCTTTCCTTCATGTCCTTCATGACATTCAATCCTACGCCACATATACTACCCGCCAGCGGGAGCACGCACATCGCCGTATTGCGAGATCGGCGGTATTCTGCCAGACCTTCAGAATTCGTAATCAGGATCAGCTTTGCTCATGAGTGAATCGACGCCCGATGTCATCATCTACACGGACGGCGCTTGCAGTGGCAATCCGGGGCCCGGCGGCTGGGCGGCCGTCCTGCATCACCCCGGTACGGGTCAACGGAAGACAATGTCCGGGGGCGCCGCGGATACCACCAACAACCGGATGGAACTGACGGCACCGATCGAGGCCATTAAGGCGTTGAACAAGGCGCCGCTTCGGGTTCACCTGGTCAGCGACAGCGAATATGTTCTCAATGGACTGCGGGAGTGGATCAAAGGGTGGATCGCGAATAACTGGAAAAGAGGGAAGAAGGCGAACGCCCCCCCCGTCAAGAATGATGACCTCTGGAAAGAGCTGTACGCGCTGACTCAGAAACATGAAATGACATATGAACATGTCCGTGGGCACTCTGGCCACGAAGAGAACGAGCTTTGTGACCGACTGGCGGTGGAACAGATTGATCGGTTCCGCTGAGAAGGACGATCAACGGTTGCCGGACAGGGATCTGTCCGGCGATCCCACGGGAAGAGGAAACCGCATGCTGAGGATGAGCCCCCACCAACCACGGCCGACTCGCTTTCGACTACCGCATCTTGTCCAGGGTTTGCTCCTGTGCCTGATGACAAGCTCGGCCGTTTGGGGCGCGGATGAATCGCCGTCCCATTGGTTTCGGGAGGGACGGGCAGCCGTCGAAGCGGCGCGTGCACGGGTTCCGATCACGTCGAAGGCCCGGAATGTCATTCTGTTCGTCGGTGACGGCATGGGCATCTCGACGGTGACGGCCACCCGGATTTACGATGGGCAAAAGAAAGGCATGAAGGGAGAAGAGAATCTTCTTTCCTTCGAAAAGATGCCCTATTCCGCCTTGATCAAGACTTACAACACCAATCAGCAAGTGCCGGACTCGGCAGGCACGATGTCGGCGATGGCGACCGGAATTAAGACACGCGCGGGCGTACTTTCGGTTTCGCAGAACGTGGAGCGAGGTGACCACACCGGCGTGGATGGCAATCGTCCGACCACCCTGCTTGAACTTGCGGAACGAGCCGGGCTTGCGACGGGCATTGTTTCAACCGCGCGCGTGACCCATGCCACTCCGGCGGCCCTGTATGCACATTCTCCAGAGCGAAACTGGGAAAGCGACGCGAATCTGAGCGCCTCCGCCCGAGCTGCGGGCTTTGCTGACATTGCTCGGCAGTTGATTGAGTTCCCTCATGGCGACGGTGTCGATGTCGTGTTCGGAGGCGGTCGACGGGAGTTTCTTCCGGCAACGATGGCTGATCCAGAGGACGCAGACTTGATCGGCCGCCGTAAGGACAGTCGAAATCTCGTGGAGACCTGGACATCGCGACCTCGCCACCGCTTTGTTTGGAATCAGCGGCAATTCGACGCACTGGACAGTGGTGCGAAGGAAGAAAAATGGCTGGGGCTGTTTGAGTCCTCCAACATGGAGTACGAATTCGATCGTCCTCGTGACGCTGGTGGTGAACCGTCACTGGAAGCGATGACCACGAAAGCTATCAAGGCTCTGCAGGGCCGAGGCGCCGGCTTTTTTCTTATGGTGGAGGGCGCCCGCATCGACCACGCTCATCACGCCGGCAATGCCTACCGTGCATTGGAAGACGGTATTGCCTTCGCGGATGCCGTCGAGGCAGCCCGAAATCTCACCGACCGGCGTGATACCCTGATTATCGTGACCGCCGATCACAGTCATGTCTTCACGCTCGGCGGTTATCCGGTACGCGGCAACCCCATCCTCGGCAAGGTGGTGACCAATGACGGGCGCGGTAACGCACGGCAGACCGAGGCTCGCGACAAAGATGGTAAGCCGTACACGACGCTGACGTACGCGAACGGACCGGGTTTTCAGCGTGGCGGCAGTCGCAGGAATCTGGAGCCGGTCGACACGACGACGCCTGATTTCATGCAGGAAGCCGCTGTACCGCTGACCCAGGAGTCGCACGCGGGCGAGGACGTCGCCTTGTATGCGGAAGGGCCGTATGCGCACCTGTTCACGGGCGTGCTCGAACAACATGTGATTTTCCATGTGATTTGCGAGGCGTTCGGCTGGTCGCCCCCTCCACCGAATTGAGCCGTATGTGCGGGACCGACAGATGCACGATCGCCTGAGCGCCTGCCAGGGGGTATAGAAGACGTTACTCAGGGTGCAACAGCCCTGCCGTTCGGTGTGAGAATCCTGTGACAAGGGTGCCTTGCCGCCGCCCCGCCCGTTTGCCGGCTTGTCGTCTTGGTAGTGAGTTGGTACCGTGCCGACGCACGGAAAGGAACTACCGTAGAGGTGTCAGTTTGGTGTGATCTTCGGTTTTGCAACAACGAAATCACAACGCGGATGACGCATGACGCGGAAGGACTTGTGCGGAAGCTGGTAACGCAAGGATGACGACGAATTGTTGATTTGGGAGAATGCTATGATGGCCGACGTACTACACCCCTTGCGGTCCACTCAGGGACTGTTTGGTCGTCCGAACGTGCAGTGGATTGGGGCGGCCGTGCTTTGCATGCTGCTTGTATCTTCCGCTGGTGCCGACCAGCCGACTGACGCCAAGGAAACCGCACCGAAGCCGGAATCGGTCAAGCCGACGGCGGAGGGTTTGCTGGACGCGTATGTTGAAGCCATTGGCGGGCGTGAAGCCTGGTCAAAAGTCCAGAGTCGTCGCATCAGCGGCATTTATGAATTGGCCTCGCGCGGCCGCCAGTTCACCATGACGGTTGTGGAGGCGAGGCCGGCGAAGCGTCACACGCTTTTTGTTCCCGAGTCCCCCCAGCCTCCTTTCGAAGTGGGCACCAACGGCAAGCAGGCCTGGACCAAGTTCGGTTACAAACCTGCGGTCGTGCAGAGTGACCAGGAGCGCAAGATGACCGTCGAGTTTGCGCAGTTTGATCGCTACACAGACTGGCGCACGCACTTCCCGAAGGTTCGCTATGCGGGTAAGGAAAAAGTCAGCGGCAAGCTTTGCCACAAGGTCGTCATGACGCCGCGAATCGGCTTTCCCGAAACGCGTTTCTTCGACGCGGAGACTCATCTCCTGATCAAGGCTGACGAGGTGTTCGCCGAGGGAGATACGCCACAAATCACCATCTTCGACGATTACAAGAAAGTCGACGGGGTGATGTATCCGCATCTTTTGCGTATCGACTTCAAGGGCGATTTGCGTCACAAGATCATCGCCGGCATCGAGCACAATGTGACCTTGCCCCCCGACGAATTCAAAATGCCGGCGTATCCGGACCCACGCTATCCGATGGAGTACCAGCCGGATCTGGACGTGCCAACGCCACCCGGCAACTGATGCCGGCCTTTGTCCCCAGGAATTTGGACAGACTCCAGGTCGTTCTCCGCCACCCATGGCAGGTGAACGACCTTTTTTTGTGCCCTCAATGACGTTTTGTGGGCATGATCATCGCTCGATGTTCTTGCCCGAGCCCGCGGCATGCTTTACATTCGCAAGCGGAAACGACAGGCACAGGAGTCATACCTTGGCGCACCGCTTCATTCAGGATTTACGGGCCGGCGAGCAGATTGAACATCAGGTGTTTCTTGTTCGTTCGAAGGATCTTCGTACGACAACGCAGGGAAGCCTTTACATTCACGCCGTGCTGATGGACCGTACCGGTCAGTTGGTCGCCCGCATGTGGCAGGCCTCCGAGGACATTTTCAAGTTCCTGCCCGAGGGCGGCTTCGTCGCGTTGAAAGGACGCGTTGAGGCCTACAAGGGCAACCCGCAATTCATCATCGAAGCCGTTCGTCCCGCTGAGCCCGGTTCGTTCGAGATCGGTGATTTCGTCGCCACGACGGCTCGCGACATCGACGCCATGTGGGGACGCCTGCAGGAGTTACTCGGCGGCATCAAGAATGATGACGTGCAGGCCATCATCCAGATGTTTTTGAAAGATGAGGCCCTGGTCGCCGCGTTCCGAAAAGCACCGGCAGCGGTCGTCATGCACCACGCATACATGGGCGGTCTGCTGGAGCACACCCTCAACCTGCTCGAGATTGCCTCCAAGGTGATCCCGATGTATCCGCAGCTGAACCTCGATCTGGTTCTGGCAGGCCTGTTCCTCCATGATATTGGAAAGACGCGGGAGCTGACCTACGAAGCCGCGATTGGTTATAGTGACGAAGGCCAGCTGGTGGGTCACATCGCACAGGGCGTGCTCATGTTGCAGGCCAAGGCGGAAGCGCTGGCCGCCGAACGGGGCAAGCCCCTGCCGGATCGACTTTTGTGGTCCTTGCAGCATATCATTCTGAGCCATCACGGGAAGTACGAGTTCGGTAGCCCGAAGCTTCCCGCGTTGCCTGAAGCGATCGCGGTTCACTACCTGGATAACCTCGACGCGAAGATCAATATGTTCCTGGGCGAAATTGACGCCGACCGTGATCCGGAATCACACTGGACGAATTTCAATCGGGCGATTGAAACCAAGGTATTCAAGCTCAAGCCGTTGGAAGACTAAGAATATGCGTTACACGCAATTGACCGACGACGATGTCGCACACATGCTCGCCACGACCGGTGTCGATTCTGTTGAGGATCTTTTTGCACCGGTCCCTGAGGATGACCGCCTCAAGCGTCACCTCGACATCCCCAAGGGCGTGAGTGAGCTGGACGTGTTGAAGGAGCTTCGGGGGCTCGCAGCGAAGAATGCAAGTTGCGAAGACAACGTCTGCTTTCTCGGGGCCGGCGCGTATGATCATTTCATACCGACCGTCGTCGATTCCCTGTCGGTTGGCCAGTCGGAATTCCTGACGGCCTATACCCCCTACCAGGCCGAAGCCTCCCAGGGCATTCTTCAGCTGTTTTACGAATTTCAGTCCATGGTCTGTGAGCTGACAGGCATGGAAGTTGCGAATGCCTCCCTGTACGAGTTCGCCAGTACGATGGCCGAGGCGGTGATCATGGCCTCCGGTGCAACTCGACGGAAGCGGGCACTCGTCGCCGGCAATGTTCACCCGGACACCATGCGTGTGCTCCGAACATACGCCGAGCAGCGACAGATTGATCTGGTGACCACGCCGTGCGAGAACGGGATTCTGAACGAAACGGTGCTTGCCGAGCAGCTGGACGATACGATCGCAGCCGTCGTGATCCAATCACCGAATTTCTTCGGTTGCGTTGAGCGTCTCGACCGGATCATCCCGTCCATTCAAGCGCACGGCGCCATGGCGCTTGTCTGCACCGATCCGCTGGCCGGTGGTGTGCTGAAGACGCCCGGCGCACACGGCGCCGATGTGGTCGTGGCCGAGGGGCAGCCGCTGGGTATCCCGCTTCAGTACGGCGGTCCGTATCTGGGCATCCTCGCTGGTCGCGAGAAGCATCTTCGAAAAATGCCGGGGCGCATCGTGGGCATGACCACCGACCGCGAGGGGCGTCGCGGATTCTGTCTTGCCATGCAGACGCGTGAGCAGCACATCAAGCGTGAGCGTGCCACCAGTAATGTGTGCACGAATCAGGGACTTCTCGCTGTCCGCGCGTCGGTTTACATGGCGAGCCTCGGCAAGCAGGGCCTCGAAGAGGTTGCATCGCAGTGTTTTGACAAGGCTCATTACGCCGCAGAAAAAATTACGGCACTGGATGGATTCGAGCTTGCGTTTGACGCACCGTTTTTCAAGGAATTCGCCATCCGGACCACTAAAGATGTCGACGGCATTCTGGCCCATTGCCGGCAAGAGGGGCTCCTCGCCGGCGTTCCGCTCAGCCGCTTCAATCTGCCTGGTGTCGACCTTGATATGCCCGATTGCTTCCTTGTGGCGGTGACGGAGAAACGCAGCCGGCAGGAAATCGATGCACTGGTAGCCGCGCTGTCCCGTTATTCGGGCCAATAGCGTAGAGGGTACTTCCCTCCTTGAGGTGATTTCTTGCCATTCGACTGGGTCAGCGTAGGTGTGGCGGTCCTGGTCTTCCTGACCATCATGCTCGTGATGATTGCGGGTATTCTGGTCTGGCGCGATGGCTATCTTCGTGGTTGGCGCGCGGCTCGACTGAAGCCACCCAAGTGCCTGGCCTGTGGGTATAACCTGTCAGGTCTTGAGGCATGCCGTTGCCCCGAATGTGGCCGCGGCCATCGCCTGGAAGAACTGTGGCGACTGGATGAAAAACGCCGCGTGCGGCACGAAAGTAAGATCGAGAACGGAAACGCGGCAAGCGTAAGGAACGCCGACGCCGCAAGCATGGGAAATCAGGCGAGAAAGCGATGACAGTGATTGCCGATCAGACCCCCGAAGTACCAGAGAATGCAACGCCGGAGCTGCAGCGTGTAGATCACCCGCTGCTGTTCGAGATCGCCCGTCCCGGGATGACCGCCGCGTCACTCCCTGAATCGGGGGTTCCGCGTGTCGACCCGGCATCCGTCCTTCCGGAAGAGCTGGTCAGCGAATCGTTGCCTGCACTTCCTGAAGTCGGCGAGTTGGATCTGGTTCGCCACTACAAGCGTCTGGCGCATCGCTGTTTCAGCATCGACGAGAACTTCTATCCGCTGGGGAGTTGTACCATGAAGTACAACCCCCGAATCAACGAGCGTGTCGCCGCCATGGAGGGGTTTGCCAACCTGCACCCCTACCAGGATGAATCGCAGGTACAGGGCATGCTGGAAGTGCTGTACACCGTTGGCCAGTATCTTGCTGAAATCGCCGGACTGGCGGAAGTCACGTTGCAGCCTGCCGCCGGTGCCCACGGCGAGATGACGGGGCTGATGGTGATCAACGCTTACCATCGCAGCCGTGGCGAATCGCGCGAAGTCGTTCTGGCTCCGGACAGTGCGCACGGCACGAATCCGGCAACCTGCTCCGTTTGCGGCAACCACTCGGAGACCGTCAAGTCACTGCCCAACGGCAGGCTCGATCTCGATGACCTCGCAAGTAAGGTGAACGAGAATACAGCAGCGCTGATGATCACGAACCCGAACACGGTGGGCGTATTTGACTCACAGATTCGGACGATCGCGGACATGCTGCACGCCAAGGGCGCGCAGTTGTACCTTGATGGCGCGAACATGAATGCCATCCTGGGCATCACACGTCCTGGCGACTTCGGTGTCGATGTGATGCACTACAATACGCACAAGACGTTCAGCACGCCCCACGGAGGCGGTGGCCCCGGCGCCGGCCCGGTTGCGGTAGCGGAGCATCTTCGCCCCTTCCTTCCGATGCCCTACCTCGGTCGAAACGATGATGGCATCTTCTCCTGGCGCTACGATCGCCCACAGAGTATCGGAAAGATCCGCTCCTTCTTCGGACAGGCTGGCGTGTTGCTGCGTGCTTACACCTACATCCGTTCGCTTGGCTGCGACGGCCTCCTGGACGTTTCGCGAATGGCCGTTCTCGCGGCGAACTACGTCGCCAAGGGGTTGGAAAAACGCTACCAGATGCCCATTCCCGCTCCATACGCACACGAATTCATCATGATTCCGAAGTTCGAAGATTCCGGCGTGACAGAGGGCGACATTGCCAAGCGTCTCATTGATCACGGCATCCACCCGCCAACCATGAGTTGGCCCATCCACCACTGCTTGATGATTGAGCCGACGGAAACGGAATCGCGTCGTACCCTGGACCGCTTCGTGGAAGTCATGCTTTCCATCGCGGACGAGGTCGAACAGAATCCGGACATCGTGAAGACCGCGCCGCATACGACGCCGGTCAAACGTCTTGATGAAGTCGCTGCAAGTCGTCATCCCAATGTTCGATGGAAGGCGCAGGCATAATCAAGCAGCAGCTTCGCATCATCCAGGATGGACGGCTTGAGGGTGTCAAAAACATGGCACGCGACGAGCTGTTGATGCAGCGTGCGAACGAACCGAGCTATGTCCCCACCCTTCGGTTGTACGAATGGGAACCCACAATTTCGCTGGGCTACTTTCAGCGTTTCGAAGATGTGCAGCATCAGGATCAAAGCGTGGCTGAGCTTCCCGTGGTTCGAAGACTCACGGGAGGTGGTGCTATCCTCCACGACTTCGAGCTGACCTACTCCATCATTCTTCCGGTCGATCATCCGCTGGTGGCCGGGAAACCCAACCAACTCTATGAATTGGCCCACGACGCCATTATTCGCTTTCTCGAAAAGGAAGGCATGGCAGCGCATCGAAACGGCGAGACCGACGACAGCGGTGCTGCCAAAGGCCCCTTCTTCTGTTTTGCCAGGCGGCATGCTCTGGATGTACTCATCGGGGATGACAAGATTGCCGGCAGCGCGCAACGTCGGACACGAACGGCCTTACTGCAACACGGCTCCTTGATTCTCGGTCGACGTTTTACCGCTCAGCCTTCTGCGGAAATCAACCAACCGCACGAAGCGCTCGTCGCCATCGCCCGTCGTGTTTTTCCGGATCTGCTGGCTGAGCAGCTCGGCCTGGATGCGTACGAAGAGAATTGGCATGCATCCGAACTGCTCGCGGTGCAACCGTTCGAAGAGAAGTATGCTGGTGATGATTGGACGCGTCGGACGTAAGCTGTTCCGCCACGAGTTGACCGCCCATTTCGTGCGAAACCTGGTTGCCCATCGGATCGGTGTGGTCCGCTGGTCACACATCCCCGAATGAGAAAAAGCGTGCGACACCTGATGGATTTCAGGTTCGCACGCTTGTCAGTCTTAGAAGCGAAGACGCTTCTTGGTCATTCGTTTGCCACCGAATCCGGTCGCACACTTGTTGACCTGTCGAGGTCCGCCGCGGCTGACGGCATGTCCGGCTTGCGCCTTGTATGGCATCGGTCGCGTTCGATACAGGTGATTACCACGCTGCGTCGTATGCGGTCTCACACCCGGATACGCATGAACACTGCGGTTTCGAGCACGACTGGTCCGCGTCGAAACCTGGCTTGTCACCCCCCGCTGACCACGAAGATCGGAGGTTCCACCAGCTTCACCGTAGGCCACAGGCTGACCATTTCGAACACCACTTCCGCCGCCGGCGTAGGCGCTGCTTTCGCGGTTGCCACGGCTGTCAGCCTGACCGCGACTCATTGCGACTTCACCGTTGGTGCCGATCGAGAGATTCAGATTTCTCGCGGCCGAAAGCCCCAGCGGCCCACTGATCGCGTGACTCAGTGAGATCGAAAGTCCATCTTCGTCCAGTCCCCAAGCCACACCACGTGCGGTTGAAACGGGTCCGGTTCTCGATCGTGTGTTTGCATAACCAAGATGCCCGTCGTATTCGGCATTGGCTTCTGCTTGCCTGTTTCCATAGCCATCATGTCCGGCCCTTGCACCGGAACTAGCTTCCGCTGCCTGTGCCTTCGATTCGGCGTTGCTCATGACTGCCATTGCTGGCAGCGCGACGAGCGTCGCCAACATCATCGTCATCTGTTTGCTGTTGCCTGCCTTCATGGCTTCTACCTCCAGGATCATTTGTCGTTGTCTTGTTTCGGCCTGGGCGTTGCCCCTTGTGACCTCCGTCACGCGACCGACTTGTTCTATGATGTGCAGCGTGTCGCCGCCCATGGTGTCGGGCGGCAACCGTCTGCATGCATCACAATTTAGCGACGGAACTTGATCATCGACGCACGAGCGCGGCTCTTGCCCCATCGTGTTGCACGGCCTTCGGCGTAAACCTTGACCGGTGCCCGTCGTGCCACACCAGTGACACTCATGCCGACGCCGTCAGCCGATGCGCGACCATAGAGATCGGCGCTGCTGACCGCTTCCACGTCACTGTTGGCATATCCACCGGCCGCGTCTGCCAGCGAATCGCTGACACTGACGGCTTCGCCGCCAAGCAAACCATGGCTTGCTGCGCGACTGGTGCTTCGTGCGTGACCGAAGAAGCTCATGGACGTTGACGTTGATCGACTCAGCGCACGTCCGTGAAAAACGCCATCGGCGATTGCGTCACTGCGGCTTTGTGCAACGCCGCCCACGGTGACTGCGGTGCTGTCGCTGTCAGCAAAAGCCCGACCGCCCCAGAATCCGCGAGCATCAGCTCTCGACTGGCTGACCGCCAGTCCGCGATCGGCCATGGCCACGGATCGGCTGTTGGCGCGTCCTCG
>JBMYUM010000093.1:0-11688 GCA_049605375.1 Phycisphaerae bacterium
GGTACCGACAGACTGAACCCGCGGCCCCGCCCAAGGCGATAGCGAGAATTTGCGTCATGAACTCGGCACTCCCGGTCGATCTCGAAAAATGAGAATTTCTGTTCGCTCCTGCGCAAGCTGCGAGGAAGTCGTTCGTATCACATCATGTCTGCTCGCGGAAGATGGGGCATCCCTGAACGGTTGTTATGCTCAAAGTAAACGGCTACTTGTGTGGATCAAGGTAACTTTCGACATACGTGTTGACAATTGGTCCCATGGGAGTATCGTGTCGGGTCGCTCCGCAGCACTATTTGCCATTGCGCAAAGTGGCCTTGCTGGCGGCGAATGACCGTATTCGGGGCGATGCAGGCATGAAGCAGGTCTGATTGCTTGTTCCGGGCTCATAGCTCAGTTGGCCAGAGCGCGTCGCTGATAACGACGAGGTCCCAGGTTCGAGTCCTGGTGGGCCCATTTCACCCAAACTATTCCAAACGCAAGACTTAGAGTCCCTGCCGCTGTCGAGCGATTCGGATCACAAAGCGATTCCTGCGGGCAATCGGCAACCGTAGCTGGTACGGATTTTCGCATTCCGTCTCTACACAACGTACAGCGTTTTGCTGCCCGTTGGGCAACCACCCAAGTACGAGCCATCGTGACATTGGATAATTAGGACCATTCATAGAGCCCAGGAATTTCTGGACACGAACTCACCGCGTATGGATGGATCTTTCGGAAGCAATAATCGCCGTACGTAATCACGTCTTCTTCGAGGCCACTTAGTAGTCCGCAGCATTCTGAAACAGTCCGAAGTCCTGCAGGTCTACGCTACCATTGCTATCATGATCATGTCGCGCGCAACACGGTGCCGTGTAGAGTGCGGATGCGCAGGTCAATGCGCAAGGCATGGTAAAGCAGCTGGACATCGCTTCATACGGTAGGTCGCCTGGTCCAGTCACGGGTTCACAGTCATCCGGAATGCCGCTCGAGTCGCAATCGAGTTCACATTCGTCGGGTAGCCCGTTGAAGTTGCAATCGTTCGTGGCGATTGAACCTGAATCAACGTTAATCCATGCCTTAACGCCGGCGTTCACCAGTGCACCGGGTTGGCATAGTTGACTGGCGTTCGATGCACAGACCTCATCCCAGTGTTCAAAGCAGCAGAATGGGTCGACATCGCACATGAGATTGCAACAATCGCGATCGGAACATCCACGTTGCTCGGGCAGGGACGAATAGCAACTCTCTTCAGCGATTTCACAAATCCACTCACCACAATCCTGTTGGTTGATCCCGCATAATTCCGTGGTCCAGCTTCGTCCGTCAAGTTTCTCGCATTCACTGCTGGTGACGTTGAGACAGTCATTCTCCACGCAGCAGGCACCGACACCGCACCGGGGGCAGAAAGGCTCGTCGTCGCATTGCGAGCCGGCACGCCATCGGGTTTCCGGGCCACTGCAGTCTGAAAGAGAACCATCTGTGCAGGTCGGCTCTTCGCCGGACGAGAAACCCGGTCGGCAGCAGGCACCAACCGGCGCCTCGCCCACGCAGGAAACGCGGGCGAGCATACCACCGTCATTGCCCGTGAACGACCAGGAGCAACCGGCCTCCTGTCCCGGCCAATCAAAGATGCCAAAGGTAGGATCGGTACGGCCGACGGAAACACCGTCATCGAAAAGCCAGCCGACATTCACGCCGACGAATCGTGCCGCGATATAGATAGTGTCACCAGTCAACTGAATGGGAGCGTCGGGTACGAACTCAAGCAACTCTGGGTTGCCATCCCCGCGTGCGGACAGTGTCGTTTGCGTGCCGGCTATGACAGTTGACGGGTCGCATTGTTCCCACAGCTCGACCTGTACGTCGAATGGAGAATTCCCCTGCACACCGATCGCGAAGCTTGATAGTCGGCAGTCGTCGACGGCGAGTACCAGATCATCCGCCAAGCGTCCATTAGACAGACCAGTCGGGTGTATCACCCAACTCGCATCACCAAGTTGCATATTCTCATAAGCACGAAAACTTGGTTCATATAATGGCGAATCGGCGCAGGCAATACGCGCGTGAAAACCGTCGTAGATGGAAGGCACAGAGAAAGAGAAATCGCACATGAGGCCTGGTATGGGTATATCAAAATGGCGTGCGGTAAAACCGACGCTCGCAGGCGTGCCGACTTCCCACCCGGCGCCATCACGGTCGAATGAAACACCGACCCATACGTTGTCAACAATCATGGCAAGTGCGGGGGCAAGCTCAATGACTACAACGTATGCACTGTTCTCCGGCAATTCCACGGACGCCTCGGTGCCGGGGATGAGCTTCCCACCGCTGGATGGGCATCCGTCGTACAACGCCGTATCCACGACAAAACCGTGATCCTCCCAGGGGTCGCAAGTTTGCGGATCGCCGGGCACGACCGGACAGTCTCCATCGAACTCACATCCATTATTGCTGAGAGAACATCGACCCGACGGGCGCGCAACGCTGATTTCATAGGCGGTGATGGCACAACCTGGGTGCGCCGCTAGCCTCACATCGTCTGCAATGAGACGACCAGTACCAGGAGAGAAAAACAAACTCGTTGCTGGTTCGTTTACGTATACAGGGTTCTCGAACAGACTCTCACCGGATTCTGCTTTCAGGCCGATACCCGGCTGAATTTGCACAATGTCCTTCTTGAGAGGTTGTACAAAGCGAAACGTCGCAGGTGGATTCACCATCTTTTGACTCACGGACTGGTCTTGCCCTAGAGATGGAACGCCAAGCAGCGCGAATGCAATCGCTGAAGTGATTGTGGATTTGAAGCCTTTGAACATGCAACTGAACTCCCGAACTGTTCCGCCCAGATGGTAGCAAAATCCGACGGGAGGGTGCAAGCGTCTTGATTTTCGTCTCTCATTCAAACTAGACTGACGATTCGTCGGGTATCCTCAAATTTCAACGTCTCGAGCGGAAGCAAGCACCGTGCATTCAATGTTTACAATTACGCTATTGGCGCTCTTAGGGATAGCAGATTTGTCAACGCTTGCGGATGGCGGAACGCCGTCGGTTATTGCTGGAACTTCGTCCACACCCGTCAACGAACATCCAGACGGCGCCGCCGGGCAATCTGCCACAGGTGAGATCGCCATTTTCTATGAAAACACGGCCGGCGACTTACGCTGGACACCGGGGATCGGCAAGACCATCGCCGACGACGTAGAACTGGACTGTGACTGCGATCTTGTTTCCATCGAAGTGAAGGTCAGCGGCGACGGTGACGGCACCGGTCCCGGATTCGAAACCACTCTCGGCCTATACGATAATTGTCCAACCTTTGGTGGGAAACCGCTGCCGGGTACGCTCGTGACGATGACGACACCCGATGACGGAGTCCACATTCTAGTAGCTGAATTCCCCAACCGACCGTACGTACCGTCCCGAGTTTGGCTCGGGATGGCAACCGACGTGGAGTCGGGTACATGGTACTACGGTTCACCTGCGACCATTGGGTTTACGGAAAACATCTTTGATCCGGGCGATGCGTTCTTTCGATGCACTGCGACGTTCGCCAACGGTTACACCGGCTTCTATGCACGTGTCACGTGCCGCGCTGACGATTGCAATGGCAACGGGAAACCAGATTCCTGTGATCTGCAAAGCGGTGTTGCGTCGGACTGCAATGAAAATAGAGTGCCTGACGAATGTGACATTAAGGTTGGACACAGTGAGGACTGTGACGGCAATGGCGTTCCTGACGAATGCCAGATCGCTACGCAGGACTGCAATAAGAATGGGCAAGTTGATGCTTGCGACTTGGCGGACGGAAGCAGTGTTGATTGCAACACCAATGGCACGCCAGACGAGTGCGAGTCTGATTGCAACAAGTCTCTTCAACCGGATCTGTGTGACATTCTTGATGGTACGAGCCAGGACTGCAATACAAACGGTTTACCTGACGAATGCGACATCGACGCCGGTGGATCGTTGGATTGCGATGAAAACGGCATTCCGGATGAATGCGATCCCGATTGCGACAACGATGGTACTCCAGACACGTGTTCGCTCCTCGATGGATCGAGCTTGGACTGCAACGAGAACGGAATACCCGACGAATGTGATCTGGCACGTCCCGGGGTTGACTGCAACGGTAATGGCAAGCTGGACACGTGTGACCTCGTTGAACCCAATACCGTATTCGCTGATGATTTTTCCTCCGGCGATGTCGATATGGGCCGCTGGCCATCTTCGGACTACGAGCTCGTCAACGACTTTGTCGATGGCTACTGGGTTGTTCTCGAGGGCCCCGATGGGCATATCGAGTCATCATCAATTGACTTGTCTGGTGCTTTTCGAGCTCACATGTCATATCGCGCACGCTTGTTCGGCCAAGGCAAGGCCGTCTTACTCGTTGAATACTGGACCGGAACCGTTTGGAAAACGCTTCAGAGGTACCGTCCGTGGAGCCCCCTAAGCCAAAAAGAAGGAGAGTGGGAATTTGATCCGGTCATCGAATTACCACGCGACGCAACCCACGAAGATCTGCGAATACGCTTTCGACAGGACGGCTTGGGAGATTTGTGGCTTACCTCCATCGTTGTCGCACGCTATGAGAGTGATTGCGACAACAGCGGAACGCTGGACGTATGCGAGATCCCTGCAAATGATGCCAATGACTGCAACATGAATCGAATTTGGGATGTTTGCGAACGGACCGGTTATGTACCAGGTGTCGGAAAACGTCTGGATGTCGGGACCTGGCCGAATGCTGTCAGGACTGCCGATTTCAATGCGGATGGCTTTACTGACATTGCGGTTGGACGGGGACCGTTCAGCAGTAATGGTGCCACATTGCTCATCCTGCTAAATGATGGCCAGCATCAGTTCACCATTGAAGATTCGTTCGACGTTGCGGGTAACCCGCGGGCCATCGAGATCGGTGACTTCAACGAAGATGGACGGGATGATATCGTACTCGCAGGTTTGTATGGCGGAAGCGTACAGTTGGTCGAGAATCTCGGCGGCGCGTGGTGGGGCATGTTACCCCCGAAAAACATACTTGTCGCGGACTCTCCGCAGTCACTGGCCGTTGCAGATTTCAATGCCGACGGGCATTCAGATATAGCGGTAGCGAGAGGCGATATTTTCCAATCGGGGGTTGATAACGTCGTTTCTATTTTGATTAACGACGGACAGGCAAACATGGCGCTGCAGCACGAATTCGATGTCGGCGAACAGCCGCGAAGCATTACCATTTTTGATGCCAATGGGAACGGCCTTCCTGATCTCGCCGTCGCGGCTCAACTCGATGACCGAATCAACTTCTATTTGAATCAAGGCTTTGACGGGAAGGAGTGGCTGGGCTTTGCTTGGGCCGGAAATTTCAACGTGTGGCCCACGGCAGCTTGTCCCTTCTTTATTGACGCGGCGGACTTTAATCACGACGGATTGGATGACCTGGCTGTTTCTCTGGGATTGGACGATTCCATGGTGCAGGTGCTGGTCAACGGTGGCGTTGCCCCGGACGGAACATGGCAAGGGATATCGGAAAGCAGGATCTGGCTTGTCGAGGGAGAAACGCTCTCTCTTCGAGCCGCCGATCTCGACCGAGACGGCTGGGCTGACCTCGTTGTCGGCGAGGATGCGGGCGGACTGATTCTTCTTCGCAACATGGGTCTCCATGAGTCGGGCGTATGGCTCGGGTTCCGCGAGTTGTTTTCGATGGAAACGGACGCCCGTCCGCATGACATCGTGGTGGACGATATCAATCAAGACGGAATACCCGACATCGTTGTCGCAAACAGAGCAACAAACAACTTTGGAAACCCGACCGGTACACCGTCGGTTCATGTGATCATGGGGCAATGGCCGTGGAGCAACGACTGCAACGAGAATGGGATCAACGACGAATGCGATCTGCGTGATAAGTTGAGCGTGGACCTTGATTCCAATGATGTTCCCGATGAATGCCAGCTGGACTGCAACAACAACAACGTTCCTGATGACTATGAGCTGGCGAACGATCCCGAACTCGATTGCAACCGCAATGAAACGATTGATGAATGCGAAATCGAGTCCGGATTGAGTGTGGACTGCGATAATAATAGCGTTCCCGACGAATGCGAGACTACCTATGCGTTTACCCATGAGTTCGACTTCATACCTTTTGAAACAGGCAACCTTGTTCCCGCAGTGTTTGAACTGCGCGGATTTCCACGTGCTGCTACCGATGTGATGTTGCGTGTCGAAGCAGCCGTCCCCTCTTTTGATGCGCTTGACGTTTGGATTGGTGGAAGCCCGCTGGTTAAGGGCATCCTTCCGGGAATCGCTTGCTTTCCTCCTCGTAGTGAAACGCTCTATCTAACAGCCGATCAATTCAATGCTGCCTTGCTGGGCACGCCAACCATTGAAGTCTGGCTCAATAACGGACAACTGTGCGAAAGAGATGTTGTTCAGGTAAACCCCGTGGTGCGAACCAAACGTGCGTATCCGTGGGCTCAGTTGTTTCTCGAGTATGAAACGCTGGGGAGTAGCGACTGCAACGGGAATCAGTTGCTCGACGTCTGTGAGCTTCAAAATGGAAGCCTGCAGGACTGTGATGCCGATGGGCAGCCTGATACCTGCCAGCTGCTTGCGCGGCCCCGGATGCGGACCTATTCGGAGGGCGTCATTGCCGGCGAAATCATGGTCGAAAGTACCGGCCTGTACCCTCCGGGCTACTTCGTTACAGATCTCGCAACCGATCAGGTGAAGCACATCAGTGAAGGCGGAGAGACGGTCACTCCATTTTCTTCCGATATTGCGCGACCGATCTCCGTCGAGATGATACCGCCCGAATTCACCGGAACCGAGCACAAGTTGTTCGTCAACAGCCAAACCGGCTCGACAATCGAGATCGTGAACACCGACGGCTCGCGAGAGGTGTTCGCGAACCTGGAGCAGGAAATACCGTTTATCAACGGCTTTACTTACATTCCTCCGGATCATCCAAGCGACTGGGCCAATACTATCATTGCGGCCGGTCAGTTCGAAGACGGTATTCTAGCGGTCATCTCACCAGACGGTTCGGTGTCAGTCATTGCAACCATTTCTGACACACCGCTATGGACACCGGCCCTCGCCCCGGCTGACTTTGGAGATGTGGCCCACAAGCTACTCGTTCCAGATCCCACAAGCGATATGGTCTATTCATTTGACCTTACAAATGGTGAGCTTGAACCCTTTGCACGTATCCCGCTTGTGGAAGACGGTAGCGGTGTCCGCATGATCTCGTTTTCCCCCGTCGGATGGGGGGGCTGGTTAAATCGGAGGCTCGCCACGGAACGCATCGTGCTCGTGACGACTTCTGGTTCCTCGTTTGGAGGTGAAGTCGGGCGCGGGAACATGTCGTTTGTGGATCAACGGGGCGGTGTCTTGGCAACTTTCGAATTCGATGCAATCGGCCAGCCGGTGAATGCACGTGGCGCGCTCTTCGATGATGAGAGGCTGCTCATCTGCGAAAATGCGGGCGATCGTATCTTGGAGTTTTCGCTTACCTCGCTCGATTGCGACGAGGACGATGTACCGGATGGGTGTACCATTGCCGACGTTCCAGACCTCGACGCCAATCTGGATGGTGTCGTCGACGGTTGTGAGCTTGCCGGTGATGCGGATGGTGACGGATTCGTGACACTTCGAGACTGGGCTCTGCTGCAGCGGTGCCTATTGGAAGAATCGTTCGACGGTGACTGCTCGTTCTCGGACGCAGATCGAAATGGCGTATTGGATCTTGCCGATCACGCGTTGCTGGTTCCGCAATGGCCGTAACCAGCCTTCGAAGGGAATCGGTACGAGAAGATTTGCAATCGACCAATTCGCGTCGGTCCATCGGCTCCAGTTATCGCATGAAGACGGGGCAACCCAATCGCCTTCCGAGTTTGCGGGATTCTGTCAATCTTACGGAGCCAAGTGGCGACATTGCTCCCATTCTATTCGTGAGGGGCGATCACGAATCGACTTTCGTGGTTCTTGCCGCTTGTCGGTACAACCTAGCGTCATGCAACAAAATGCAACGCCCTACGTTGTCGTTTTGTATTCGGGTACCTCACTCGTCCGGTAAATACGGGCATTTGAAAGACGCACTGTTCAGTCGCCCATCAATGAAGTGGATTCGGACATAGGCGATGGCGGCGGGGCTGCATTCGTACTCAGGGTTCCATGGGATGCCTCGTATTCCGATAATAAGATCATTCTTGGTGCTGAAAAGGCGGTTTCGAGCCGCGCTTCCAAGTCATCTCCTTTGTGTTCCATTCTTGACCGGTCCTGCGAATCTGGATAAGATGGTTATTCCGCGTGATGACGGGGAATCTCCGCGCATCAGGTCTGGGAAGTCGATGCCGACATAGCAAGTAGAACAAGAGCGGGCGCGGCAATGACATTCCGGCAGGGGGACAGCCTGAAAGGCTAATGATCGGTCGTGTTACAACATCGCGATGTGAACGCAGGAGACTGTCAACGCAGGAGACTGTGAAATGCGAGAAGCGCATGCTTCTTGCTGTCCTGTTCGCGATGGAACGCTGACTTGCGACCGGATCTTGCCAATGTGCCATCTGAGCGTCGCTGCTCGTTGGTGCGGACGTATGACACGGCTTACCTGAGGCGGTGAACACTGTATCGAATTGCACGGCACTTGAAGCATGCCGTGGTTTTTGCCACTTGAAAAATGAGTGGCTATCAGGAGGTTGGAAAGCATGATGGTTGCCTCAAGAAAACTGGGCGCATTCGTAGCGATGGTGTGCTGCGTGAGCTTTCAAGCTGCGTCATGGGCACAGCAATGTCCGCCGTTGACGCCGGTCGACGCGTGTGGGCATGAGAAGTCGTTCGACACGAATCCGTGCTGCGCCGAAGGCATGCCGAACCCGACTTGCTCGGATTTCTCCGCATGTGGCGTCCGAGGATCGCGTGTCTGCTCCGAGAGCATGCAGGCTTGTTCAGTCGATGGCGATTGCCCGATGGACGAATCCTGTTGTTCGCTTGGTGAGGTCAATCCGGCTTTCGATTGCCGATGGCGTCCCATCTCCGATGCCATGATGAGCGGAACATGTGGCAGTCTGGCTGATCCGGTGGACCGTCGTCTGTGTGACCTCGGCATCCTCCTCGACGGCGACCTTCAGGATGGGCTTGATAACGGCGCCATCAAGTTGGTTGACCAGGTAACAGACCAGGCTGGAAATCTCCCGGAAGAATGTGGCGACTTTGAGGAGCCGCTGGAAACCGGTGACCCAAGCGGTCTCAACATCGCCCACGGCGTCCTGCTGTTCTCGCCTGACAGCGACAGCACGGACGGCGAAGACGACAGCTTCATTTACGTCGGAATCGACATTTCTGATTTCACCGATGATGATGGTCAGTCGCCTGTTCCGTTCGACCTGGACGACAACGGCTCGGCATGTCTGCTGGCGGAAGATGTCTTTGACAATCTTCGCCTGTATCAGGCCTTCATCCAGAGCTGTGCTGACCTCGAAGAAGATAACCTCTGCGAGGTCGCACCGGCTGACATCGATAACAAGGTTGGCCGAGATCTGGCGATCACGCTTTTTGACCCGTCGCTCGGTGTTCCGCTGACACCCATGTTCGCACGTGGATGCATGGGAACGGCGTCGCCGGCTCAGGTATCGATCTTTCCGACCGCTGACGGTGTAACAAATCCCTCTCTCGCGTGTATCGACAGCGAGATCTGTAACTGCGCTAACCGTTCGAACGGCGACGGTAATAACCTTGAGATCATCGTCCGTTCACCTGAAACGGCAGGATTGTTCGGACAGCATGCAATCGCGACGCCTGACAGTGCCGAAGCTCGGGCCAACCGAATGGCCTTGTCTCAGCTCCTGGTCAGTTTGTTCGGCGGTGCTGTGGCAGCCGATGCTGACGAGGACCTTGCGAATATCAAGCTTCGCACGTCGATCCCTGATCTTGAGGTGACCAAGACGGTACGCTGCGTTGGTCAAGACCAGGTTTTCGGTGTTGACGACGTGTCTCTGGCAATCTTTGACGGTCAGGAAGTCGAGTTTGAAATCAGCATCACAAACCTCGGTAACGAGAATGTTGATGTAGACATTCTTGACGTTCTGGAGAACGTCGGTGCGGCCGGCGTCACCTGCGAGCCGATCTGCGATTCGCTGAACGCTACATTCACCAGCCCGCAACTGGGTGTGGTGGATGAAATGGTCACGCCTGCCAATGCCGAAGGCTTCGGCTTGAATGACGCATTCTTCGTAGGCACGAATCCCTGCTCGCCGATCCCGGGAGCATTCCTCCCGAACCTCGGGTCCACGGTTAACCTTGGCTTGCTCCGGGGTGCGATTGTTGAGCGAACTGCCGTACCAACATGCACCGAGCCTGTTTGTACCGTGACCGAAGGTGATCGAATCACGTTCACGTACCGAGCTACGGTCAACGTTGCTAATCCGGTGACGGTTTGTGCCGTTCCCGGTGACGATTGCGAAAACACAGTCACCGTTACCGGTAACATCGAAGGCGCGAATGACAGCGTCGAAGTGACCGTTGGCCCGATTGGTCTCGATGCCGTCTGTCGAAACGTCACGGTTGATAAGCGCGTATCGATCGAAGGTGGCGCACCGCAGAACGGCCCGGCTCCGTTGGGTTCTACGGACACCATCGCAACGTATATTTACACGGTGAGCAATGAGGGCAGTCGACCGGAGATGACGACGATCGAAGACACATGCTTGTGCAACACGGTCAATGCGACACCGGGCGTGAGCTTCGGTAACTGCACCCTGTGCACGCAGCAGGGTGGTAGCATCACATGGGCTCTCGCGCCGGATGCCTCGCAGACAATCACCTGCGAAGTTCTTTTTGCCGATGCCGATGCCGTGCAGGCCTATGTTATGTCGGACGATGCTCGTCCGGAATGCTGCAGCAGTGAGCCGGAGATCGAATGTCACTGTAACCGTGTCACGGGTACCTCGATGGTGATGGACCCGAACAACGAAGTTTGTGGTGATGCCGGTGATATTGACTTGCTTGATGACGTCACCGTTTGTTATGTCGACGAAGGCCGCATGGTTCCGACCGTCAGTCACTGGGGTCTGTTGATCCTCGCACTGGCACTGATGACCGCTGCCAAAGTTGGCAGTATGCGAATCCGAGACGCGACGGCCTAGCCGCATAGACAACAGCTCAAAACCAGTAAACCGGTCAGACCTCCATCAGAGGTATGGCCGGTTTTTTTGCGCCAGGACCGAGCCCGATCACATCCCGGCCATCTCCTTTCTTTCACCAGTTCCCGGCCGCCGTGCACGATCCCTGCCCGCCAATACATGGACTCCAGGCCCGATAACGTCGTAGAATGAGCAAACGCACGGACATCGGAGACGCCGAACAAGAAGAGATGTCGTGTGTGCCGATATCCCATTGATTGCGCGTAAAAATGGCACTGAGATGAGCGCTGGTCCGTACGACGACGTAGAAGGGTGTATGTCCGAGTCCACCAAAAGCATGAGTCAAGCTTCGCAGAAGTGGACCGACGTTGCATTCCGAGCCATCCGATGGGATGGCTGGCGGCTTGTGCTACCGGTCTTTTGCTTTGCGGCAATCCTCTATGTCGCAACGGCCGCCCGTGGCATTCAGTGGCAGGATCGCGGGGCCTTCGTCATGCGAGTCCTCGAGAACAAGCCATTGAATGAGCTGGGGCTGGCACTCAGTCATCCCCTACATTTCTACATTTCAAGG
>JBMYUM010000094.1:0-11680 GCA_049605375.1 Phycisphaerae bacterium
CGAATGCATTACACTTCACCGCACGCCCGGAGACATCAACGGAGATAAAATCTTCAACTGGTTCGATCACTTCGCGCTGATCCAGCAACTCCGAAGCGACACCTGCCATGGCGCGTACAGTTGCGACGCGAACGGAGATGGAACCTGCGATCCACTCGATAGCCTTACCACAATGAACGAGCTCATTCGAAGGGGCCACGAGCCGTAGCCCAAGAACAACAACGCCGAATCCTGAATCCGCCCATCAGACTGAACATAAGACGCTTCACCTGCAGTGGGCACGTCATACACTCGCTGCTAAGAGACTGAAAACAACGGGGTCACAAGAGGAGAATGAAAATGCTCAACGTACAGTGGGCAATGTGCGCACTATTCGTGACCTTGGACACCCTTGGCACACCACCCCGGATCAATCGTGCGGTTGGAGAACCCATCACATCGTCCGATGTCTGCAACATACCCGACCAGCAGTTCCATGAAGGATGGTCAATGCTCCATAGCGATAGCGATTATGGAAGTGTCGCCGCAACCAGAATCCAGGTCGAGGAAAGTGTAACCCTAAGGACCATTCGCTGGTGGGGCGCATACGAAGATGTCTTCACGGGCCTCGAATGCGACACACTTCCTGCTGACGACACGTTCCAAGTGAATATTCTTGAAGACAAGAACGGCGAACCAGGTCCCTTGCAATTCACGATCGGCCCAGGGAATCCTGTATATAGAATACCGACGGGCAACCTGATACAGCTCTTTGATCTTCATCACGAATACTACTACCACCTCGAACTTCCCAAACCAATCACGCTTGAATCCGGCACGGCATACTGGCTTTCAATCACGGATACCGCGCAGGATTTCTGTGCCTGGTCTTGGGAAACGGCCTCCCCGCTTGCTGGTGCATCGAGCCACTGGAATCCCGGCACCAGCGCGAGCATCTTTCCATTCCCATTAGCGCTATGCACGCGCGATACCACCGATTGCAACGAAAACCAACAGGACGACCTGACGGATATTGCCAGTGCCCAAAGCAGCGACTGCCAGCGAAACGGGATTCCTGACGAATGTGAAAACGACTGCAACGGCAATTCGATCCCGGATGAATGTGATATCCTCTATGAGATCAGTTTCGACTGTAACGCGGATGAGATCCCTGATGATTGCCAACTCCCACTCTCCGCCTGCATGGATACGAACTGCAATGGGATGGCAGACTGGTGTGAAGCGCCAACATCTTTTGACTGCAACGACAATGGCATATACGACCAATGCGATCTCGACTGCGGCGAGCCCGGTGGCTATTGCGATGTTCCAGGCTGTGGGACTGCCATCGACTGCAACAGGAACTGTGTCCTCGACATCTGTGAAACAGCCCCCACCGATTGGTTCCCGGAAGGTCGTTGCTTCGACGAAGACTGTCGACCAGATAGTAACCAGAATGGAATTCCCGACGAATGCGAAGATGGATGTTTGACCGACCATGCAGATGGCGACATCGATTGTGACGCCGACATACGCGACTACCTGCTCATGCAAAGCTGCTTTACAGACGTCGCGGGGCCAACCTATCCGGCAGCCTATCAATCCAAGGGACGGTCGCCCGGATCCTGTGACTGTTTCGATCAGGACTTCGATGGCGATATCGATCGCGACGACTGGCTCGCGCTGCGCGAACGTTTCGAGCTGGATGAGGCCATTTGTGACTACTGCCCCGATGTCTGGTCGACGGCAATTGGTCAAGCCGTTTCCTATTACGACTTTGCAACGACACCGATTCCAGCGGGTTTCTTCGGTGACAACTCTGAGTCGTTTGCGGGGATCATGGAACTGGTAGGAATCCGCGCCGATGTGCCTGACCCGGCATACTTTGATGCCCCCGAACAATGGGATACGCGCATCATTCACCCGCAACCGGAGTTCGAACAGGATCTATTCCCCTGCCACCAGTATGCAACTGTTCCGATCCGTCCGGACGGACTCCGTCTGAGCGGCAAACGACCACTACTCATCGCGTCGACGCCGGAGTGCGATGATTGCAACGAAAACAACTGCATCGACACCGAAGAAACCGGTGCGAATTGCACGGAATCAAATTGCGGCTGCGCCGTCGATATCAATGATGACGGCGTACCAGACGAATGCCAGTCATGGATGACGGATGTATCCCTCTCGTTCGCCACACCTGAGCCCGGCCGCATGTTCGCAAGAACGACACATTTCAACGGCGGCCTCTTCTCAACCGACTTTGAGCTGATGCCGCGATTCACTTTCTATCTGTTGCATGACTTACAGGCAGAGAAACCCATCAACGAAGTTAAAACCGTGACACTGGACACAGGGTTGCTCGATCTGCCTGGCCTCTCGATGTCGTTTGATGACCTGCCGTGGAGCCGCAACTTAGAATCATCGTCCGGCCTCTTCGCATTAGATTGTGCGCGAGGTAACTTCATACCGGGAATCGATACTGAGCAGCTTCCCATCGGTTCATCCGAACAAACGAGCACCGAAGGTAGCTCCGTAGAGTTCGCTGGCGGAAGCGAAGATCCCGATACGACCTGCACGTCTCACATCAATCCCGGGGAAGAACACCATTTCTGCCCCGGAGATTGTGAACCCGGACCGTCTTGCCACTATATTGGCGGCTCACTTCAATCTGTCCCGCCCGGTGCATGCAACTGCGCGACAGTAGCCCATCGGCTACCCGTCAACCTATGGCGTGAACCCTGCAAAGATGGAGGTGATTGCCTCGAAGTCATCGCTCCACTAACAGCAACGTGCTACTTCATTTATTACTGCCGGCGGATCTACCGCCTTTCACCTTTTGATCCGTGTTCGCATCCTCCACATTGCCCATAAGCGTCGATCAACACGTGCACGCGGAATCTCAATTCGCGTGACAACGCCGCCCTGCACCCGCGCCAAGGATGTCGGTTTTTCACCACCTTTCCCGGCAACGCGGCGTGCGGGCGCGGCCCAAGACTGTTCAAAGAAAAAATCGAAAACAACAAACGGGCATGCACTCAGAACGAACCGCGATCCGGAATGCCTGAGCAACTGCCGTCTCAATCGAAAGGAAGAAAATGGCTCTCATTCTCACTATCATCGCCGGTGTTACACCAGTGTCGATCATCACCGCCTCTTCGCCAAGAACCGAATTACCCGATTCGCAACTACAGATCAGGGTCGTCAGTCACGGTCAAAGTGAAGTACTGGCCGAACCCGGCGAAGTGATCCCCTTCCAAGTGCTCGTGCAACTCACGTCGACAACAGACAATGATGGTCTGGCTGGACTCGTATTCGACTTGCACCACAACGGACATGAATTGAAGCCACTGATCGCACCGCCCGACAACGTCATGGCACCGTTCATCCCACCACAAGGATTCAGCCAGGGACTACTCGGCTTCGGCGGACGCCCATTCAGCCTGGGGCTCCAGCATGTCGGGGGAGCGCAAAACACCATGGGGAACAACATCAGCTTTCCTAACGGCGCGGTCGTTACCACGATTGCTCATCAGGAAACGTTGTTTGCAGAAGGCCAGGTGACCGCACCAACACAAAATGGGGTCTACGAAGTGGCCATTCGAAGGCCTCTCGCCACAGTACTTGAGCCGACACAGTCATCGAATCAATCGACCTGGATGTGCAGAGAGATGAAGGCAATTGCCACCGTTCCGCTAACAATCCACATCAACCGCTACGAACTGATGGCCGATCTGCTTGATGCCCCCGCTTCCGCATCGGCCTCACGTTGCCTGAGATTAACACCAGGAAACGAATACGGGTGCGGCGAAACCGTCGAAGTAGAGCTGCACCTGCAGCCCGGCGAAACATCAGCAACAACTGCATTCACAGCTGAACCGGGAATCTGGACAACGTTCTGCATAAAAGATGAACAACATTCCCTGGTAGAACAGGTTGAAACAAATACGGCAACCAGCCCCTACAACATCGTGCTGCCCAACCTGAGAATGGGAGATACGGACAACAACGGTGGCGTCGACATTGTCGATCTTGCCTACTTCATAGCCAGCTACGGCATGCCATCCACGCCTTCACTCTGCCCATGGGACGGAGCAAGAGACACGGACTTCAACCTGGATGGCGTAACGGGCGCAGAAGACTACGCCATGTTGAGTCAGAACTGGCTCGTCTACAGCCAGTGTGATTGCCCAACCAGTGCCGGCCTTGCCATGGCTTCGTCCACACCAACCGATCAACACAGGCAACAACACAATGCCCCGGCTGGCGACGCAGGCAAGACAAGCCTGAATGCCAACCTACTACCAAGCGCCGTACGAACGCGTGCCGATTCGAATCGAGATGGAGTGTTCGATAAACATGATGTCATCGTATTCGAAACGCGACATGGCTTGCCCCAACTAATCTCATCGAAAATGCCGTAACAACGCGTTGAAGAAGTGCATTAAGTCCGGGAGCGAGGGACTTCGTTCCCAAGAGAAGCAGCAGAACGTAGGCGAATCAGGAGATTCGCCGGATTTTTGCGAACGAACCGTGAGGGCGAAAGCGGCGCTACCGGACCAAATGACTTCTTGACCAGGCTGGTAAGGAACCGCAACCGCTGAACTGACCTCGCAATCACATGGGAACACGTATGTTCCCTACCTACGACCGTTTTCTGGAAAGCTCGCATGCCCGACCACCAGGGAAGGAGTACTATGTTCATGACACTCATATCATACGTTGCAGCCGTTACCGCGACTTGTCCCGGTATCCTGCGTCCACCAACGGATCTTGACAAACCCGCATCCCCCTATCGTAGTCCATGCAAAAATGACAAGTCCGGTCAGAATCTTCTGCGAATGGCCTTTGCTCCCGCATTTGCCTCAGGAAGCATGGACGACGTGATAAGCGTTCAACTACGCTTGGTGGGTGATACCGACTTGGAAACACATGTGATCGCTGTAGAGGCAATTCTCGCCTGGGATCAATCCAAGATCGAGTTACTCGGTGCATCACAAGAAGATGCTGAAGATAATTGGTTTGTAACGGGCTTCCTCGATGACCCCGACGGCATCAACGATCCAGGCGGTTCAGCCTTCGAAAATGACGGCAACGCATTGTTCACAGCCTTGGCCCCACCGGATAGCCCTGTCGCAGTCGACGCCAACGGAACAACCGTGACAACGTTGCATTTCAGACTCTTGGAGACACCGTCAAACGACAGTGTTACGATTCTTCCATCGCTGGGGATGTTTGGTGTCACTCGTATTCTCGGAGTCGACCCCGGACGAAACGTCGTCGACCCTGAGTTGCCGCAACTGAAACTCTGGCCACCGACGGCGGTGCCTGCCGTTGGCACGTGGAGCCTCTGCTGCCTGTTGATGGGCATGATCTCGATCACCTCATTGATGACGATTCGTCATACCGCACGGAATCAATGAAGACACAACCCGCGCGGGGAAGCCATCGGAACATCTGTAGGAACGAGATGATGGAACCAGGAAACAATGTGGCTACGGACACACACCCAGGTTGCACGGACCATTGCAGCAGGCTTCATCACCACACGGTTGCCCCGTGGGATAACAACTGAGGTTGCTGCCGGCCGCACGTGCCTGCGAAGCGAGGAAGCTTGTGATCACCGGTGAGACGAATGCCAGTTTGACACCCTTGCGTATCAGCGCGCGCCGCGACTCATCCGTCTCTTCCTGAGAGACGGATGGTTGCAATGGCGAATCACTGATCTGATTCTTCGACTGAGATGACGGATCGTTCTGCGTCATGGGGAAACCAAAAGCTATCCTCTCATAGTTAAACTATCGGACCCAACGATCACGGACTTAGCTACCGAAGCCGCTGATTCGGAAAAAAAACCGAAGATCTTGCTAAAGTTACTGCGTTCTTCGGCATTCGAAATCGTAGAGTCTAGCTGATCCAGTATCGCTCCGCGGAATACCCTTGCATCAGCATGGGGATATCCAAATCAACGCAATCACCCTGATATGGGAAGAGCCTGGCTCCTCAACTGTGGGTGTACGCGACAAAGAACATGTCACAAGTGATGCCCATTGAGACAATGGCATCGCTGCGACCCGATTCCGCTTGCCGAAGCGTTGCCCTGAGCAGCGCTCGGTCAACCAAGTCGTACAAATCACGAAGTACGCCGTGGATCGCACCGAATGCGAGTGCAATACAGACGCAATGCATTCGGAATGCGGCACTGACGGTCGAGTCACACGAACGAAATCGAGAAAACGCAAATTCAACAAAATCACCTTGGCAGTTTCGTGGCCGAAACTCGTCCTGGTGAACAACGTCGCTGTGAGCAAAGGGATGCCCTCAAGCGACAAACGCCCGGAATGATTCGATTCCGCCGGTAACAACAAAGCCAATATGGTCAAACAGGAGTAGAAATGTCACGAATTCATGCAGCACGAATCCGAATTTTCATTGCATGCATTGTTGCCAGTGCTGTCGTACTCACTCCAACTCCCACACAGGCGGAAATCACGTCAGGTGGTGACGCATCCGAACTGCACATCTTCGACTTCGAAGAATTTGATGGCATCGCAGGCCCGTCCGGAACCGCCTTTAACTCATTGATCTCTCAGGAGTACGGCATCCGATTTGGAGAGAAGTTGCTGGGACAGGTGAACCAACCGTTCGACGGCTACGACCTGATCTCCGGAACGCCGGACACACCCCTGGCACTCGATGACGACATGGCACCGGAGCTGGGTGTCAACGTCATGAGCATCTTCGGAACCACCGTCCTCGCCGGCCTTGGCCCAAGCGGCTTCCCCAATCCAGACGCGATCGGCGATGGCGCACTCACCGTGCTCTTCGATGTAGACCAGCGCGTGGTTGCTTTCGATCTGGTAGGAACCAACTTCGGCACCGTGACGCTGACCTTCCTGGATCGCCAGGGAGCTGAACTCGGCACAGTTGAATTGACCGGTGTTTACGACACCACTCACGTATTCTCCAGTGGCCAGTCCGAAATCGCAGCCATCAATTTCAGCAACACCGACTGGGGCGGCCTCGCATTCGATAACTTCCATTTTCAGCCAGTCGTTCAAAATGAAATCCCCGTGTGTGCTGCAGGTGGACCATACGAAACGCTCATCGAAGATAGCTATGCTCACGTCGAGTTGAACGCCAATCTCCCCGACAACCCAAAAGCAAACTGGCAATTGGGATGGGTGACCGACTGTCCGAACGCTTTCTTCGATGACGATACCGCCAGCAATCCCGTTCTTTCGATCGAAGCATACGACTGCCAGCTGGAATGCACAGTCAGTCTGCTGGTATACGGAGATGAAACCGTCGATGTCTGTACCGCAACAGTCACCGCGACCGATCCACAGGCAGGACCAACCGTAACCTGCCCATCCGATGTCATCGCACACTGTGGCGATGAAGAAATCCCTTCGCTCGATGAATGGCTCAACAGCGCGACCGCAACCGGCGCGGTACCATCCAATGATTTTGATGGCCTTATCGAAGGCTGCGGCGAAACGGCCGAAGCCGTCGTCACATGGTGGGTGGACAACGAAGCCGGCAGCACGTGCAACGGGCAAACGTCGTGCACCGCAACTTATCAACTGATCGACAACGATCCGCCGGCTTTTGAAGCACCAGAATCTGTGATGTTGCTCGACGTCGACTGCGACGGATTCGAGACGTGGGAACCGGAACAGATATTTGCCACCGATGCATGCAGTGGAGACGTCGAAATCATGATCGAAGATGATCAGGGTGATTATCCAGCCGGGGAAACGTCATTGGTCACACTCTCCGCGACGGATGCTTGCGGTAACACAACCACCACAGAGGTCCGCGTAAACGTCGAAGCCAATAGTGGGCTCGAAATCCGAACAACACCGAGACGCCGCGGTCACCGACGCCGAGGCTCATTCGCTTCACAAACCCCGCCGACAGCTCGTGTCTACGACTTCTCACGAGGCTCCTGCGCCAGATCATTCCATAACGGAAAAAACGCCCGAGGTTTCGGAAGGAACACTGATTTCGTCGGCAAAATCGACCATGTACTCAACACGTGCGAACCCATTGCCAACGCGAGATTGACCGGCAACAGTGGTGAGATCAACCTCGCGACGGGGAAGTACCTCGTACTCTTGGGTGTAGACGACAACGGCGACGAGCAGTACGACCGATGGCTTGCGCGCAAAACAGGCTATATCAATTGCGGACAATGGAAAACCGTGACCTTCAGACCATGACGAGTGCCACGCGCAGCCTGCCCCTCAAATGACCGGTATATACGCCCATCGGTAACGCGACGGTACCACCTCAATGGAAGCCATACCGTCGCGCAGCACGCTTGTACCAAGACGCACGCCATGAAGGGTACCCTCACTGGGTACTCCGGTAAGGCAACGGCTACGAGTCACATGCCGTAAGTCGCCCATGCAATTGCCTTGATGCCGCCGCTCCTACATAATTGCCCCAATGGGAAGAAACAGCGTCTTGCGTCCCCTAGAGCGACCGTGGCTATGAAGGGAAAACGACTACCGGATCCATTCTGTGGAGAGTGCGGCTACTCACTCGTCGGCCTCACAGATTCAAGCCGTTGCCCCGAATGCGGACGACCACTGGTCGATGTACTACAGCGGGAACCAACCCAGCAAGGCTATCGATACACTTCGCGACTGACGCTCTTCGGATTACCATTCCTCCAGATCGCACAAGGGCCGCACCGTAAGGAAAAACACGGACACGCGAAGGCAATCATCGCGATCGGCGACTACGCAACCGGCTACTTCGCCTTAGGTGGATTCGCTAGGGGAATCATCGCTTTGGGTGGATTTGCTATCGGCGTGTTTGCCCTTGGCGGAGTTTCCTGCGGTGTCTTCCCTGCCGGCGGACTGACGCTGGGCTTGATCGCACTGGGTGCCGTTGCCGTTGGATGTGTTGCCATGGGCGGAACCAGCGTCGGCTTTCTGGCCCAAGGTGGCGTCGCCGTCGGTTACTACGCACAAGGAGGCGTGGCCGCCGGGCAACATACAGCCAGCTCCCAAGCCGCCATGCAATCCGCGCTCGACGCATTTCGAATATGGCAATACGGTATTACATTCGGAGGAGTCGACACCGGCATACTTCAGCCGATTACGTTCTTTGCCGCACTACTCTGGTATGTGGGCCTGCTACTAATCACCACAACGCTTATCATCCTGGCACTCTTGACGGCATACTACCTGGGGAAACCCCGGCGCCGTACGCCCGGCCACGTCGACTGACAGCAATTAATCACAACGTACCCACCACTCAATTTCACGCTGGACACACCAAAACCCGAATCGGTACCATAGGGGTTGTCGGGAATCAATATATTTGTATCAAAAGAACTCAAAAGGCGATGCCATGTCTATGCTACCATTCGCGCTGACACTGCTTCCACTGTCGACAGCGAGTATCACCGCCGGCGCCCCTTGGGTGTCCTTCGAAGATCAAACGGCGTTCCGACTGATCGCTGACAACGAACGAGGAATGGACGACGATTCCGAACGAGATCTTGCCATCGGCGACGTCGACAACGATGGCGATATGGACATCGTGGTCGCACGAAAAACCGAAACGAGTTCGCCATGCAATGCGAGCGCACTTTGTCAGAACCAACTCCTGCTCCAGGAAGGAATCAACGAAGGACACCCCGTCGATGGTGTGTTTGTTGACCGCACAATTGAGTACGCAACCGCCGCAGACGATGGCGGCATGGGATTCCTCGACATAACAAATGACCGGGACCTGGTACTCGCCGACGTTAATGGTGATACGTGGCTCGATATTGTCACCGCAACCGCCGTTGGTGATGGGCTGCCCAAAACATTGTCACACCCTCGCGTCTATTTGAATCTGGGCTCCGACGGTAACCAGTGGCTTGGTTTTCGATACGAGGAGCACCGAATACCGCAACTGTTTACCATCGGTGGTCTCGCAGTAGCACCGCGCTTTACCAGCGTCTCTGCGGGGGACATCGACAATGACGGCGATATTGACCTCTATTTTACTGATCATGACAACAGCATTACATCACCGCCGGTCGAGCCCGAAGAGGATCTCAATGACCGATTGCTCATAAACGATGGTACGGGCGTTTTTGTCGACTCATTCGAAGATCGAATGACATCGCAGATGCTCCTGTCAGCATTCGCACCGAATGCCGAAATCGTCGACATGAATAACGACGGCTTCCCCGATATCGTGAAGTGTACCGCGCTGCAAACGCCGCAACGAATTTCTATCAGCTACAATGACCCCAGCAACCCTGGCTACTTCGACCACTTCGATGTCGTGTACACACAAGCGGCATACCACGTAGGAACGACCGACCTGAACAACGATGGTCGCGTCGATCTCGTAGTGACGGACGATGGCACAGACGCCTACCTGCTCAACCAAGGCAACGATGCCAACAATGTGGCAAACTTCCTGACCTTTCAATTCTCCGGCGATGACGGTTTTGGAGGAAACCAGGCCTTCAGCGACCTTGACGCCGACGGCAATGTCGATGTGTTGATCACAGATGTTCACGTCGATTTCGATGGCTGCAACAGAAGACTGCACATCTACCGAAACCAGGGAGATCTCCCGAACGTAACGTTGAACGAGAACGGCGGCCAACAACCATGGACACCGCAAGGGACTCATGATGTCGCCGTCATGGACATCAACAACGACGGCCTCGACGATCTCTTCATCAGCACCTGCGAAGGCAACCAGATCTGGATCAACACACTCGCAGCCATCGAATACGAATTCCCAAACAACTTGCCCGAATATGTGCTGCCAGGGGAAGAAACCGTCATCACTGCCGCCGTGACAGCCCTCGGCGCCGCCACACTCGATCCTGACTCCGTTCGTCTATTCGTCTCAACCGATTTCGGTCCATTCGAAGAGATCCCAATGCTGCCGCTGGGAAACCAACTCTTTGAAGCCGCCCTCCCCCCGGCCGGCTGCCTCGAACGCATCCGCTATTACTTCAGTGCGAGTCTCAGTGACGGAACCGTACAGACGGTACCGTCAACCGCTCCACTTGAGACGCTTCGTACCGATGTTGCCAGTCAGATCACCACTCTCATCAACGACAGTTTTGAAGGCGACGTTTCCGGCTGGACAATCGTCAACGATCCCACACTCACCTCCGGAGCATGGGAACAGGCAGATCCCAACCAGACGGTTGTTGGGGCAGCCCTCGCCCAACCGGAAGACGATGCAACCCCGGGGAATGGAACCCTGTGCTACATTACCGAGAACGGCGATGTCGGCGGGCCAGCGGGAGCCGCTGACGTCGATGGCGGACCAACCTATCTGATATCGCCAATCATTGATCTCGAGGATCAGGATGGCGTCATCGAATATGCCTATTGGTTTGCAAACTACAACGGCTCGCCCGATGCCCTCACCGTCGAAATCAGTAGAAACGACGGGGCATCGTGGTTCGTTGTTCGAAATCACACCGAACCAGATACCATTTGGAGAAAAGACGCGTTTCGTGTCACTGACTTCATCCCACCGTCCGATTCAATACGGCTACGATTCGGAATCGCCGATTCGCCAAACGACTCGCTCACAGAAGCCGGAATCGATGACCTGGTCGTCAGCAAATTGGAGTGCGCCGTCAGCCCGCAGGCCGAAGGAGTCGGACCACGCTATCTCTCGCTCAACACAAGTGGCTTAACAGATCCGGCAGCGATTA
>JBMYUM010000095.1:0-11560 GCA_049605375.1 Phycisphaerae bacterium
CCTCGCCACGAAGCGTCGTAACGTCATACGCTACCGGACGAATCCAGCCGGCCTCACCGCTGTTGTAGCTGATGTCCTCAAGCTCAGCCTGGACCGCGGCCGCCATTTCGCCACTGGGCGACCAGTCGCGGAGCGTGACCTCAAAAAGGAGACGATCGCCAGGAGCGACCTCGAATGCTGCCGCACCGCTCCCGATGATCGGCGTCGAATTGATCTCTTTTACGCGAATCTGATACGTCGGCGTCTGGCCGAATCCCGTCGATACGAAAATCACCGACAGAAAAGCAACCGCCCAACGAACGTGGCTACGAATAGTTCGGACCGGCATATCAAGCCTCACCTTTAGCAAGCTTCAAAACTCCGAATGACAAATGCACCGATGTGCCAACAACGCCTTGGACGTTTGAAGGCACACATGCATTTCATAGCATACCGATAACACTCCGACGGGCCAACCAGCCCCGACAGGCCGTTACAAGCGTGGGACACAAAATGTCGCAAAGGCCTCCAATTTCGCAGCCGCCTCCAATTTCGCAGACGCCTCCATGCGAAGGGCAGCAGGCGGGCCGAATCGATCAGCCCAAACAAAAAAAGGGCGGCAAACCGAAATCCGGCATGCCACCCTTATGCTGAATATGCTGCAAACCAACGAGGCAACCCGCAGGTCACCTCGTGGTCCAGATCACATGGTCATCAACGTCTGCCTATTCACACGGAATGGGGCAGAAGTCAGCATACGTAAAGCCCTGGAACATCAGGACCGCAAGCTGAATGTCCTCGAAGTTAATCGAGCCGTTCGGCGTGCAAGGCCAGATGTCGAGTTCCTCCGGCGAGTTAATGTCGAAGTTGAACTGGAAGCCAAGGACGATCAACTGAATGTCGGCGATGTTGACATCACCATTACCGTCGATGTCAGCGTAACGACCAGTTTCAGCCTGACCGGCTGCCGATGTAAACGCGCCGCACTCGGCCTGCACGTTGTAGATCGACTCCGGAACGATGTCGTCACCCTTGACCAGAATCGTGCCCCAGTCGTCAATCAGCTGGAAGACCGGATCATCCTGAAGCAAACCATCAGCAGTCACATACTGCGACAGGCACGGATACTCATCCGCCGTGACCAACAACGCCACAGGACCCGGTGAGCCTGCCGGCAGAGGTGTGACGGCCAGAATCTTCGATCCGATCGCCTCAACAAACGGGGCTTCAGCGATAGCCGTACCAGCACACGATCCGGTATCGCAAACATCCATACCCGTGCAGACATCGCCGTCGTCACACGGCGTACCTACCGGCTGGAAGTTGTCGTCGCAACCGCCGTTGCCGTTGCAGATGTCCGGCTGGTCGCACTGATCCATCGACTGATCACCACAGGCAACGCCCTGGAGTTCGAAGTTGTCGAGGCACGCACCCAGACCGTCACAGGAATCCGGGTTGTCGCATTCGGTATCTGACGGATCACCGCAAACCGTACCGGCCGGACGCGGCGGGTGCGAGCAAACACCCGACTGACAGACGTCGAAGCTGCACTCATTCAGGTCGTCTTCACACGCCGTTCCGTCAGGCTTGAAGTTCTGTTCGCAGATACCGGCACCATCACAGGCATCAGGGCTGTCACATTCGGTATCCGCCTGATCGCCGCATGCCGTTCCACGGATACGCGGTGTCCAACTCGAATTCGATACCGCAGGAGAGCAGAACTCGCATTCGTTGTTCGGATTGACTGCACCGGCCTCGTAGCAAACACCGTCGATCACGCAGTCATCAACCGGGACGACCTGAAGAACAACATCACCAACGTTGTCTTCAAAACCGGCAACACGAATGAAGTATGCCGTACCACCCGTTGTCGTGATCGTGACCGCCGCCTGCAGGCCGACGCCACCCTCGTCATCGCATGCGATTTCATCACCGCCGCACTCTTCATAAACCGTAATGACCGTGTCATTGCTTGGCTGAAGATCGGAGCCGGTTGTGCTCAAGAGCAACTCACCGTCACAAGTGGCGTTGTAAACAAACCAGATGTCATTGTTTGAATTCGGCTGGCAGCTCGCCTCATCGTCATCGATCGGTGCAGCCGAACCGTTGTTGCTCATGTTGATACCCGGGAACACCTCAAGCGAATCTTCGCACGAGTCGTTGCAGTTCGGGTCAAGCATACCCATGCAAACGCCGGCTTCGTCGCAGGTGTCCACGCCAATGCCGGGGTTGCCCGTACCGGTGCACGCGTTGCCGTCGTCACACTCGGTGCCGGCTGCAAGCTGCGTCCAGTCTGAAGTCGACGTTGCAACGTCACAGGCTTCGCAATCATTGTCAGGATTCAGTTCGCCATCGGCGAAGCATGCTCCCTCGATCAGGCAATTGCCGGCAATGAGGTCATTCATGCACGAGTCCGAGTCCTCATCACACATGTCGTCGGTGCATGTCAGGCCGTCGTCACAGTCTTCCGCAATGCCGCCGGCACAGAAGCCCTCAAGACACATTTCGCCGCTGTTGCAGAACAGGCCGTCATCACAAGACACACCGTTGGCCACATTGTTTTCCTGGCAACCGCCGATGCCGTCACAGGTATCCGGATCAGTGCACTCGGTATCGCTGCCATCGCCACAGGGCGTTCCCGAAGCAGCAATGTTCGACTGACACATACCATTGCCGTCGCAGGTGTCGGCACCATCGCACTCTGTATCGCCGGAATCGCCGCATGCCGTACCGGCCGGCTCCAGGTTCGAAAGACATGTACCGGCACCGTCGCACGTATCAGGGTTGTCGCACTCTGAATTCGACAGGTCGCCGCAGGTCTGTCCTGCAGCACGGAACGGATTCTCAACCGTTCCATCCGGATTACAGATGTCCGTCGTGCAGTCGTTGCCGTCGTCAATAGTGACGAGATTCCCGTTGCCCGGATCGCAGCAGAACACCGCATCGTCGTAGTTAATCGGGTTCGAACAGGTATCATCCGGATTGCAGATGTCATTGGTGCAGGCGTTGCCGTCATCACAATCTGCATTGGTCTGGCAGGCGATACTGATGATGCCGCCTTCGGTCGTCAGCGGTGCCACCTGCTGGCTCGACGGATCGAGCATGAACGTCTCATTGATGTTGTTTACGAAGTTGATGTTGAACGTGCCGACAGCACCCGGTGGAACGATAATGTCCAGCGTACCACCATATTTGTCGACGCCGCCGTATGGCGGAGCATTGGCGGTGACAAGCAGCACGGCACCAAAGGCAAACGAATCAGAGCTGGTGTCAGCCGCTGCAATCGACGTCCCCAATCCGGCAAACACGTACTCCGGGTTGTTGGTGTCGATCAGGTCGACCGGTCCGAGATCGACAGGTGAAAGCACACCCTGGAACCCACTGCCGTCGATGCGAGCCTGGTAGACCGCAAGAAGCCCGTTGTGCTGCGAGCAGGCGCCGCCGCCCGAGCAATCCTGGGCCGCGATGCTGCATGTCTCACCGTCATTGCAAATACCAACGTCTGCAAAGATACCCCAGTCATCCACACGGATCTCAAACCGAACCGTCTGATCCGGACCATCAAGAACGATCTGGTTACCATTGATGGTGTGACCACCTGTGGCACTAATGGGCTTCAAAAAGAAATTGCCGCCCAACGCGGTACTGGCTACACCGAATACCGCCAGAAGCATACAACCTGAACCGACAATACGTTTCACCTTCCCTGCCTCCAAAAAAACTGATCCCACCTCGGAACGAACAATCATGGGCGAGTCTTATCTCCGCACCATGCTATGGATAAATGTCATGCGTCGCGTCGAGCCGAATTGGCCATAACTACATGTCGAACTGCCATACTACATGTCGAACTGATTGCCCGGATGTCAGTTGACAACCGACATGCAAATCCGGGCGGCAGCCCTCGATTCCATCGCGCCGCACACAACACACAAACGCATACAACACACAAAACTGAATGCCTTTGAACAGGCCAATCCATGGCTCGAAATGCTACCCCGATTGCCCCTCCAGCAGTCGGGCCCGCACTCCGTCACCGGACACGTCTGGTTCTGATCGAGCGTCGATCAGCCCAAAACGTCATCGCATCATGCCATGTAAACCGATAGGGATTTCCATTGTATCGTGAGCACCAACGCATTCCAACCGGGGGAGTGTGAAAGATATGGGACCGCGCCATCGGTCGGCAGGAAACCGGGAATCCGGGATCGGAATCAGGACATCCACCTGCTGGCGCCCTCGATTCACAGGCGCCACCCCGGCATCACGTTCAAATACCCAAGCCAAGACGGATTCCCAGAAGGGAACCGTGCCAGAATAGAGACACCCAGAATAGAGAAAACCGGAACCGAGACACCCGTCACGCAAGCAACAAAAAAACCGGCCGCCCGAAGAGGGCGACCGGTTATTCAAGTTGAAACGGTTGTAACGATCAGTCAGGCTGGGGCGTTAGCGGCTGGCCCGACTGTTGCGCTTTCGGAGCGACGGTGAGCGGCCCGGCTCATCGGCGGGGTCCTGAAGCGTCGTGTTGCCGCCGCAAGGCGCCGGGCAAACGTCGGCAAAGGTCTGACCCTGGAAGCCAAGAACCGTCAGGAACGCGTCACCAAGGTTGTTGATGCCGTTCGGCGTACACGGGTCAACGTCGGCCGCACCAGGCGTAACATTCGAGAAATCACCCTGGAACGCCTGAACCGCGAGGAACGTGTCCGCCAGGTTGGCCAGGCCGTTGTTATCAAGGTCACCAAAGCTCCACATCGAAACCGAGACCGGCGGCGAAATGCTGCTGTTGCACTCGGCTTGAACGTTGTACGACTCATCCGGAATGATCTCGACGCCGCGAGCGTTGATCGTGCCCCATTCCGCCGGCGTCTGGAAGACCGGGACCGGTCCCAGCGTACCGTCTGCCTGAACATACAGTGAAACACACGCAACATCCGGATCAGAAGAACCCGTCACCAGCAACGCCTGCGGTGCGGCACCAACCGGAGTGATCTCAATCGTTCGGCTACCCTGGTTCGTGGCTGCCGGTGGGATGCAATCGCCCGCGTCGGCAACCGTCAAGATGCACGATTGCGTCTGGAAGCCGATGAAGTTGTTGCTCGCATCAGTCAACGCCGTATCCAACGGGTTCTGCGAGATGATGACCTCAAACTCCGTACCCGGTGTCGCATCCGATGAAATGTCCAGCGTGTAGTCGATCAGGTACGCCTGCGTGGCGGCCGGAACCGTGACGGAACCGATCAACAGAAGCGAACCGCCTGCAGAGATGGAGCAGCTTGGTACCGTAATCGTCGTACCCGCTCCGTTGAAGACCCAATCACCACGATCCTCGTCAATACGCACGCCGCAGGATGGCTCGTTCGGCAATCCGTTGCAGCCGGCGCAATCAAGCGTTGCACTTCCGGTTCCCGTCGTCACCACATCAATACCGACCTGATAGTTGGCCAGATTCATGACATCTTCAATGAAGACCGTCAAATCGACACTCGTGTCAGGGAAGACGAGCGTGTTCCCGGGTTCGCACGAGAGAATCGTCGGTGCAGCGACACATGGCGGATCGAGCGGACCGGCACAGTCCGTTCCCGAACCGTAGTAGAAACCGGCATTCGCGCCGCACTCACCTTCACCGAAGATTTCGCATGTACCATCCGGCAGGCAGCAAGCACCAGGTGCAGCTTCACAAACGTCAGAAACTTCGTTGCAGGACTGTTCGACCGGATCACACGGTGGCGTGCCATCGATGCAGTTACCATTGTCGCAGGTTTCTTCACCGTTGCAGAACAATCCGTCGTCGCACTCGACACCGATGCAGGCGTCCAGCTGATTCGCAATCAGGTCAAGACGATACATCTGAACTTCCGTGGGAGAATTCGACTCTGAAACGCGAACAAAGTAATTACCCGCTGACAGGTAGCTTCCCGTGCATGATTCAGATTGTGCCAGGCCCGAATTGTCGCAAGAGGCGATAACCGTCACGCCGTCAGATTCGTACAAGTCAACTTGAAGGTTGGCGATCGCCAAGGAGTTGACGTTGTTACCCGACGAGCATTCCGGACTTGAATCGTAAATCAGACCCTGCGGAACCGCTGTCGCAGTCACTTCACGACCAACATTCAACGTAAACTGGAAGAAGTCGACGTCGCCGTTACGGTCGAGACTCAAGTTGGTTGCGTTCGGAATGGAGAGACCCGGGACCTGGCCAACCGAAAGCGGTGAACCGATTTCGAGAACACCGAGATCCGTTGCAATGAAGGCCGTATCGTCGTTCTCAAAGGCATCGCCGTAAAAGCGGTGCTGGGCGCGAACGTCGTCATGACGCGGCCCGTCGTAGGAGCCCGAATACGTCGGCTCCATCAACTTGGTGTTGTTAACCGGGCAGACGTGCAGAATACCCATGCCGTGGCCATGCTCGTGAGCAACCACGTTACGCAGGAATCGATAGTTCAACCCCGAAGCCTGCCAGCTCTCTGCACGGTCCATGACCATGTCGCCACCATTGGTGCTGCACGGGAAAGGGTTGTAAGCCAGCGTATTGCTGCCGCCGTCAATATTCTTCATACCGATACGGACGTCACCGCGGGTTGAGCCGCCGGAAGCACCCCAGGCCGCACCATCGTCCCAGTCGACGCCAGATGCGGTGCGACGTTCATAGGAAGTTCCACCGATGGCTTCCCAGCGATCGAACACTTCCTGGAACTTACTGATCCAGAGTGCGCGGTTCCCGCCGAATAGAGCATCCATGCGAGAAAACAGTTCGTTATTTCCGCCCGGCTCGCCGACACCGCTGGGGATGAAAACCCCATCTGGCACGAAGCTCCAGGTCAGGAAGCGAGGCGATCCGTTCGAACCACCCCAACGACAGAGTAGGTTGTAGGAAATGTTGCCCTGAAGGTCGCCCACCATGTTGTCGTACCACTGATCCATGTTGTCCTGGGGCGTGCCCGGTGCAAAGCAACCGCACGAAAGCCGTTCCGGAGCAAAAGAGTAACTCTTGCCGAACGAGACCCAAGACGAAGGATCGAGTGGAAGATCTCCTGAAAGGCGAACAGCCCCAAGGTCGGACAGATAACCATCCGTTCCCAAGAGTGACGACTGCGAAAGAGAGTTCGTCGAAATCCTTTCGTTACGCTCCTGCGGTCGGCTGGATGTCACCAACCAGACACTGGCCGAAACCAGCAACAGGAACCCCCCAAGTACCAGGAAAGACTTACGCGTCATCGAATCCATCTCCCATCACCACGGCCGATACAGAAGCAACGTCGCGTCAGAATCAATTCCAACCACGAATCACAACCATGCCCCTGCGTCAAACCAAGCTGTTAATTCAATCTGGCCCCAAAACAAAAGAAGCAACCCGTCAACCCAACACGACCGCTGCCATCAAGCCCAACGACCAACGATGAATAAAAGAACGGCAGCGACTGACCAACGATGGCGACGACCACTCCAGGCCGGCGCCCATAAACAAGTCAACGCAAGCGCCCGCACAATCCGGACAACACGCCGATCCGGACAACCCGCGAAACCAGACAATCAAAACACACCCCAAGTGCAATCAAACAGGTCCAAGTGCAATCAAACAGGAACGTGACCTGCCAAATTGCCAGACTGCTCTCGGCTGCGCAGATGCCATGGGCTACCAGAACACCAAGTTGTTCAGCTTCTTTTTCGACCCAGCCTTATTCTATGTCCGATCATGCTTCAACCGCACGCGAAAACTGGAAAAAATCCCGATTCCGGACCCATGTCGGGCGATTTCAACCACAGGCAACGGTTCAAAGCAACCCTCGGAAACCGACGAAACCCCGTCGCAGCATCAGCTGCATGGAACGGGGCAATCCGCCACAATGCCCTGGAAAGCCAGCACAGCGACCAGGATGTCCGAGAAATTCACAAGCCCGTCCGGCTGACACGGAGCAATATCCAAAGCGGGGATCGGGAACAGAGGCATGCCTTGGAACCCCTGAACAATCGCCTGAATATCCCCGAAATTCGGGACACCATTCTGGTCAACGTCCCCATAGTCCCATGTCGTAACTGTGACGGCAAAGGAATAGTCGGTTTCCAACGTCGATCCGCAGTCAGTACGAACCGAGAACGAAGATGCTGGCCAAACGTCCTCATCGCGGACCCGAATCGTTCCCCATTCCGCAGGAAGCTGGAAGAATGGCTGCACATCCAATGATCCGTCTGCCTGCACATACAGCTCCGTGCATCCGGAAAGTGGATCGCCATCCACACCGTCCAACCAGATCGCGACCGGCGCACCACCCGCCGCCGGTGTGATACTCAAAGACCGACTGCCGTCCGCCACCACCGCCGGCTCATCGCATGTGCCCGAAAGGCAGGCCCCCAGCGATTCATCGCAGATCAAACCGTCACAGGGAACCGAAAGGGATTCGCACAAGCCGCTCGTGCACGATTCTTCGCCCGTGCAGAATAGATTGTCCTCGCAGTCGGCCTGAACCAGGCAGTCAACGGGCAATGAAGACTGGGCATAAAGGCCAAGGTCGGCTGCACCGGTAAGGCTGCCGCCACCGGCCAACCAACTCGGCATCGCTGCCCCTGGCTGGCCGTAACGAATCTTATGGAACAGGCGCCATGGATCGTTATAGGCCACCGTACCGATCCACTCCGGGGAGCCGGGCTCGCCAAAGTCGATGGCCGCTCCGTTGGAGCCATGACATACCCAGCAGGGCGTTAGCCCACCGGAGGTGAAATTCACTTCGCCCTGCGCAACGTCGCCGATAAACGTCCCATCCGGACCGATGTACGGATCGAGCGAAATCGCTCCCGATTGCAGAAACGCTGCGACGTCCCACACATCCTGGTGTGTCATGCCAAACGACTCGAAGTCGTGTCCGTTCGGAACCATCGCACCGCGAACAAGATCGAAGACCTCGTTGTCGCTCAGGCCAGAGTCCAATACGCCACCGATACCCGTGAAGTGCACGCCGGAACCATAGACGCCGTCCGCGCCGCGATAGTCCCAACCGTGGCACTCCTGGCAGCGGAACGTCGTGCTGCCGGTCTGTTGGCCGGCTGGCGGATAGAGCGGGTGCGTACCCTCCGGTTCGGAGGCCTCAGCGGTCATCCACCAGTTGTCATAGATCTGACCACCGCGAAGCGCGTCCCCTGTGCCGCGACAAACAACATCCAGGGTCCCCGTACCCGATGCGCCCTGAAGACCGCCGACGCGAATCAGCAGCGACTGACCGGCTACCACCGGCAATGTTGTCGTTGCAGGATCGCCGCAATCTGATCCAACACAAAGTGACGCACCGGCTTCGGTCGGACAAACACACGAATCGTAAACCGCGAGCGCCGCATCAAAATCGGTATCGCACAACTTGAGCTCGAGGGTGCCCGAACAGGAGGGTTCGTAGCAGAACCATACGTCGGATGATAACTGCGTATCGGACAAGCCGCCGCATGCCGCAGCTTCATCAGGACCATCGGTTGCGCCGCTGTTCGTCGTAAAACGTGTGCGCCCCTCAGCGAGCGAAGATGCGTAGACGCATTCGTCATTCTCGGCAGGCCCCGTCGCGCACGCCGGACCGTCAACCGTCAACGTGAACGGCCCCGAATTCCCACCGCGACCCGCCACACGAATCAGGTACGCCGTTCCCGCATTGACGGCAAGAGAAACTTCCGACTGCGTACCGCAACTGTCGTCGTTGCAAGCCAATTCATCACCGGGAAGATCCGAGCAGGATGAGTGAATCGACACGACCGAGTTAAGCAACGAGCCACAGGTGCTGACCGTCAGGACACCATCGGTCAGCGGTACGTACCGATACCACGAATCCGGCACGCTTGGCGTCGGATCGCAGCTGGTCGAACCATCACTCGTCGTACCGAATGTCGTCGATTCGAAAGAACCGGGGCAGATGGATACCGCCGTGCCGCAATCATCATTGTCGATCGTCATACACATCGAGTCACACGTCACACCGTTCGGAGGATCGCACTGCTCGCCCGGATCGATAATGTCGTCACCGCAAACCGGAATGCGTTGGCATTCCGTATCACACGTGACCCCATTGGGAGGATCGCACTCCTCATCGGGATCAACGACGCCGTCGCCGCAAATGTAAATGATCTCGCAGTTGGCATCACAGTCGACACCGTCGGGTGGATCGCATTCTTCTCCCGTCTGAACGATGCCGTCACCACAAATCCACTGGCATTCTTTATCGCAACTGACCCCGTCAGGAGGATCGCACTCCTCACCGACGGCAACAAAGTTGTCGCCGCATACCGGAGCCGGCGTTGATGGAACCTGTGCAAACGTACTCGTCTGTGAGGGACTGCCGGGACGGAAATATCCCAGGGAAACGGTATCGGATACAGGCGGGGTGTTCGCGTCGAAGCGGAAGTTGTACAGCGTACCCCAGCGAATCGCGTTGGCGTCTTCGTTTTGAGCGAAGGTCTCCGTACTCCAGGAGATCAAACCGCCGCCCGTGGTCGCCGCCCAATCGGTTCCACTGTAGGTTTCGCCGCTGTGATAACCGACGTCATGGAACCCGATGTTGGATACCTGCACGTTGTCCGGAAGTGGAACCGCGAACGAGCGAACGCAGCGATGCGAGTTCAGATTCTGAACCGCATACTCGTAGTTCCACCAGCCGTTACCGAGGTCGGTCGCCTTGCTGCCAACGAAGATGGTGCCGTCACCGATAATCGTCGTTCCGTTAATGGTGACACCAGGATCAACCTCTTTCCATGCCCGGATCGCCGGCTGTTCCCGCTTGGTGAACCCCGGAAAGCTCAACGAGAACGCATTGCCGTTCACAAAGACGTTGAATTCGCGATAGGACGCGTTGTTACTCGCGTTACCGGCTTCTGCATCGTCAGGCGCAATATAATGTGCCTCGGCAAACCACTGCGCTCCGTTATTCTGCGAAGGGCTCATATCTGCGACGTCCACCTGGATACGACGACCGATGGTCGCGTTGGCAGGCGGGGCATCCCACTGGGCTGGAAACGCGCCGGTGTAGGCGTTGATATCGCTTCGCGGGCCGAGATAAAACTGGTTGCCGTTCAGGTTTGCGGAATAGGGGTCGGAACAACCGATACCCAGCTGCTGTTGGCCACCAGGTGGCTCAATGCATCCCAGATCGCATTCATTGCCCGTGAGCGCCGCGAACCCGTGCTTGACCCAGCTTTGCCCGATATGCTCAAACTGGCCATCCTTCAGCCGGTACATATTCTGTGCGATGACCGGGTGGCGATCCGTGTTCGGATACCAGTCCAGCGGGACATCACCCACGTTGCAACTGATCGTACCGATCGAAAACGCCGTGATGATCCCCAGCGTACCCCAGGACTTCCATTCGTGGATATTACCGACAATAACGTCTGCACCGACCTCACCACCGGCAATCGCACCCATACCGGGTGCGTCCGTGGTATCGACAGCCGGCGGAATGGTTGTTCCGGCAAATCGCTGAAGTGGAAGGATCAGATGAAAAGCGCCGAGAGAAGCGTCAGACAGCTCCACGCCCGAGGCGTCAGCCCAGCCTTGAACCCGGGCACGCCTAAGCAACGCCGAAGTTGCGAACAACTCACCCTGCAGAAT